>JANMCI010000396.1:0-8480 GCA_031361245.1 Rhodobacterales bacterium | reverse complement strand
GGCAGAAAATCCTCATGCACCAGGATCGCGTCATCCTCGGCATGATTGATCGTGTAAAGGATCTGATCGGGCGACAAGCGCACGTTGATCGTGTGCAGCGTGGCGCCCAGCATCGGGATGGCAAAGAAGGCTTCCAGATAGCGGTGGCTGTCGTAATCCATCACGGCCACGACCGAGCCCTTGCCAAGGCCAAGCTCCGACAGCGCCGACCCCAGCCGTCCGACCCTTTGGCCCATCTCGGCATAAGTCATTTCGCGCTGATCGGCATAGGTGATGCGCTGCGCCGGTGCTTTGGTCAGGCCCGTACGCAGCAGTTGTCCGATGACAAGTTGGTATTCCATGGCATCCTCCCCCGATTTGATGAGAGCCTAGCATCACAAGGGCCGAGCCTCCTAGAATGAAAACCGGGTGGCAAAGCGGGCAAGGTGTTCGGCCGTGGTCCAGGCGTTGCCAGACCGTTTGCCGCGGCCGGGGCATGGCTGGGCTGGCAGGCGCTGCCACTGAGCCTGTTGATTGCTCCGTTGGCCAGACTGGCCCTTGCGCGGCGGCGCGGGCCGGGCGCCGGCGGTAACATGGCTTTGGGCCGGCGATTGGCGCCAAGGCCAAGGCTGGTGTGGGTGTGGCAAGCCATGCTGCCTTAGGCCTGGTGGGCCCTGAAATGGAAGAAGCCGCTCAATCCTTTGGGATTGAACGGCTTCTTCTGCAAATCTGGTGCCCGGAAGAGGACTCGAACCTCCACGTCTTGCAACACTGGTACCTGAAACCAGCGCGTCTACCAATTCCGCCATCCGGGCGTGAGGGGCGATTTAGCCAAGGCCGGGGGGGGTGTCAACGAGATAACGCAGATTATGCGAAAAACTGCGCTCCAATTGGCCTTGCTGGCAAGCAGCGGCAAAGCTATTCAGGCAGGGTGTTTTTCGGAGGCTGAGAGGTCACATGAGCAAGTTTGTCACGATCTTCGGCGGGTCCGGTTTTGTCGGTCGCTACATCGCGCGCCGTCTGGCCAAAGAGGGCTGGCGCGTGCGTGTGGCCTGCCGTCGCCCGAATGAGGCGCTGTTCGTGCGGTCCTACGGCGCGGTCGGGCAGGTTGAGCCGGTGTTTTGCAACATCCGCGACGATGCCTCGGTCGCGGCGGCGCTGGCCGGTGCCTCGGCTGCGGTGAACTGCGTCGGCACTTTTGACCGTGGCGGCACCAACAATTTCGACAGCGTGCAGTCCGAAGGTGCCGGTCGCATCGCCCGGCTTGCGGCATCGGGCGGGCTTTCGGCCCTCGTCCACATTTCGGCCATCGGGGCGGATGTTGACTCCGTGTCGGACTATTCCCGCACCAAGGGCGAGGGTGAGGCCGCCGTGCTGGCCGCCTTCCCGAACGCGATGATTCTGCGCCCGTCGGTGATCTTTGGCAACGAGGACGGCTTTTTCAACCGCTTTGCCGCGATGTCCCGGCTGGGCCCGATTCTGCCGCTTGTGGGCGGCGCCACCCGCTTTCAGCCTGTTTCGGTCGAGGATGTCGCCGCGGCGGCCGTCAAGGGCGTCACCGGCGATGCGTCGGGCATCTACGAGCTTGGTGGGCCGGATGTCGACACGCTGAGCGGGCTGATCAAGTCCATGCTGGGGGTGATCCAGCGCCGCCGACTGGTGATCAACCTGCCATTCTGGGTTGGCTCCATCATTGCCGGGCTTCTTGGTGCCGGCTCGGCGCTGACACTGGGATTGGTGCGCAACAGCATCCTGACCCAGGATCAGGTCCGGTCGCTGAAAACCGATTCCGTGGTTCATCCCGGCGCAAGGACGCTGGCCGACCTTGGCGTTACACCCACCGGATTTGCCGCCGTGATCCCGGAATACCTTTGGCGCTACCGCCCCTCCGGCCAGTATGCCGCCATCAAGGCTTCGGCCAAGAACCTGAAGAAGGTCTGAATGGGCGACGCGCTCGTTGCTGCCTTCCTTGGTCTGATCGAGGGCTTGACCGAGTTCATTCCGGTGTCCTCGACCGGCCATCTGCTTTTGACCGCGCATTTCATGGGGTTCACCCAGACAAAGACGCTGGAAGTGGTCATCCAGCTAGGTCCTATCCTTGCCATTGCGATCCTGTATTCGGCCAAGCTGGCTCAGGTCTTTTCCACCGCCCACAGTGACCCCGCCTCGCGCCGGTTCATTGTGTCGGTACTGCTGGCCTTTCTGCCCGCCGCAATCGTTGGTGTTCTGGCCCATGACTTCATCAAATCGGTGTTGTTCGAGACGCCGATACTGATGGCCTTCATGCTGATCGTGGGCGGTGTCATCTTGCTGTTCGTCGACAGGATGGCCCCGGCGCCCACTATCGACGACGCCTCTGACGTCCCTTTGAGCAAGGCACTGGCGATCGGTTTCATCCAATGCCTTTCGATGATCCCGGGGGTCTCGCGCTCGGGTGCCACCATCGTCGGGGCGGTGATGCTGGGCTTGTCCCGGCGGGCCGCAGCCGAGTTTTCCTTCTTTCTGTCGTTGCCCACCATGTTGGGAGCGGTCAGCTATGACCTGTTCAAGTCCCGCGGCGAGCTGGATTTCTCTGCCCTCTGGCAGATCGGCATCGGCTTCGTGGTGGCGCTCATCTCGGGCGTGATCGTGGTGAAATGGCTGCTGTCCTATGTGTCAAACCATGGCCTCGCCCTGTTCGGCTGGTGGCGAATCATCGTGGGTGGCATTGCACTTGTGGCGCTTTGGGCCGGGTTTTAGGAATATAGGGAAACTGTGATGACCTATAATCCAGAGATATTTCATTGGATGAGGCAATATCTCCAATATATCTCGCAAATAGGTAAGTCATACTGACTTTTATTTACGACCGACCCACTGTATTACACCGTTCCCGAAGGAATGGACTGGGAGTCGCACCATGGCCGTGCAACGCATGCTGAAATTTGTGTCGCTGGGCAAGGAAACGCCAGAAAAGCGCCCGGCCCCGCTGCGCGCCGAGGATTTCCACGAAATCTACCGCCAGTTCGCCGCTGACAAGGCTGCCGAACAGGCGTCGCGGTGCAGCCAGTGCGGCGTGCCCTATTGCCAGACCCATTGCCCGCTGCACAACAACATCCCCGACTGGCTGCGCCTGACCGCCGAGGGTCGCCTTCAGGAAGCCTATGAACTGAGCCAGGCCACCAACACCTTCCCCGAAATCTGCGGCCGCATCTGCCCGCAGGATCGGCTGTGCGAGGGCAACTGCGTCATCGAGCAGGCGGGCCACGGCACCGTCACCATCGGCGCTGTCGAGAAGTATCTGACCGACCTTGCGTGGCAGAGCGGCTGGGTCAAGCCGATCCGTCCCCGGACCGAGCGGACCGAGTCGGTCGGCATCATTGGCGCAGGCCCGGGTGGGCTGGCCGCCGCCGACGTGCTGCGCCGTCAGGGCGTGCAGGTCGTGGTCTATGACCGCTATGACCGCGCAGGCGGGTTGCTGACCTATGGCATCCCCGGCTTCAAACTGGAAAAGCCCGTCGTGATGCAACGCATCGAGCAGCTGGAGCTTGCCGGCGTGCAATTCGTGCTGAACTGCCGGGTCGGCGAGGATCTGTCGTTTGACGCCATCCGCGGACAGCATGATGCCGTCCTGATCGCCACCGGCGTCTACAAATCCCGCGACATCCAGGCGCCGGGCGTGGGTGCCCGCGGCATCGTAAAGGCGCTCGATTACCTCACCGCCAGCAACCGCAAGAGCTTTGGCGACGAGGTCGAGGACTTCGACAACGGCGAGTTGAACGCCATGGGCAAGCGCGTCGTCGTCATCGGTGGCGGCGACACGGCGATGGACTGTGTGCGCACGGCCATCCGGCAGGGTGCCTTGTCGGTCAAGTGCCTGTACCGGCGCGATAAAGCCAACATGCCCGGCAGCCAGCGCGAAGTGCAGAATGCCGAAGAAGAGGGCGTCGATTTCGTCTGGCTGACCGCTCCCAAGGGCTTTACCGGCGGTGCGGCGGTCGAGGGCGTCATCGTGCAGCGGATGCGTCTGGGCGACCCCGACGCCTCGGGCCGCCAGTCCCCCGAAGTGATCGAAGACGCCGACTATACCGAGGCTGCCGATCTGGTGGTGCAGGCGTTGGGCTTTGAGCCTGAGGACCTGCCCGGCCTCTGGGGTGTCAAGGATCTGGCCGTGACCCGCTGGGGCACAATCAAGGCCGATTTCCGCAGCCACGCCACCGCCCTCCCCGGCGTTTATGCGGCAGGCGACATCGTGCGCGGGGCCTCGCTGGTGGTTTGGGCGATCCGCGATGGGCGCGAAGCAGCCGATAGCATCCTGACCTATCTGGCGCAGCCCGCCGCAGTCGCGGCAGAGTGAGAATGCGTGTCTTGCAAGTGTCTTCATGTCGTCTTCTTGTCGTGACGGCAGTTGCCAAGACCCTGAAATTGAACGGTCAGCTTGTCTGACCCTGTTAGAGAGAATGTGATGCGGATCGTCCTGCTTCCCCTGTTGTTCCTCGCCACCCCCGCCTTCGCCGGCACCTTCTCGGCGCCAGAGGGCTGCACGATGCATCTGACCGTCCAGTCGCGTGGCTGCACCGTCTCGCATTTCTACACCTGCGAGAAAGATGCCAAGGGCGATCAGTGGCGGGCGGACTTCGGTTTCGAGGGACAGTTCTACCTCTCCAGGATCGACAGCGAGACGCAGTGGATCGAAAGCTTTGACATCGACGCCACCGGGGCTCAGCCGCCCGCGCGCGAGTCGCTCGACGCCAATCCCAAGGACCCCGCCTCGCTCAGCGAACTTGTCGAAACCGGTCTGGACAGCTTCGATTTCAATCTGACCAAGGACAGCGGCGAGCGGACCCATGTCGTGGGCTTTGACAAGTTGACCGGCAAGACGGCCAAGATCGATGGCGTGACGTTGAAACAGACCGAATACGAATACACCCAGACCGATGCGGACGGCAAAGTGCTGCGCCATTCCAAGGGCCGCGAATACATCAGCGAAGACTTCCGCTCGTTCTTTTCGGGCCAGTCCGACTGGCAAGGCGAAGACGGCACCTGGGTCACCATCGAAGGCGCGCCGATCACCTTCATCCTGCCCGGAGAGCCGGGCTTCAGTTCGACCAAACCGATTTTCGAATGCGACGCGCAGATGTCGCAACTTGCGCCCCTGACGGAGGACCCAGAACATGACAATCTATGACCAAGACTGGGTAGCTGCCGAGGAAGCCAAGCGGGCATGGCTGGACGCCAACGGACTTTACAAGACCGAGGATGAGCATTCGTCCTGCGGCGTGGGTCTGGTTGTGGCCATTTCCGGCAAGCCGTCGCGCCGGGTCGTCGAAAACGGCATCAGCGCGCTCAAGGCGGTCTGGCACCGCGGTGCCGTCGATGCCGACGGCAAGACCGGCGACGGGGCCGGCATCCATGTGCAGATCCCGGTCAAGTTCTTTTACGACCAGGTCCGCCGCACCGGTCACGAGCCGGACACCAAAAAGCTGATCGCCGTGGGACAGGTCTTCCTGCCCCGCACCGACTTTGGCGCGCAGGAACGCTGCCGGACCATCGTCGAGACCGAAGTGCTGCGCATGGGCCACTACATCTATGGCTGGCGGCATGTGCCGGTTGACACCTCGGTTCTGGGCGACAAGGCCAATGCGACAAGGCCAGAGATCGAGCAGATCCTGATTCGCTGCGAAAACGGCGCCGATGCCGAACAGTTCGAGCGCGAGTTGTACATCATCCGCCGCCGCATCGAAAAAGCGGCTCTGGCAGCGCAGATTCAGGGGGTTTATCTGTGCTCGCTGTCCTGCCGCTCGATCATCTACAAGGGCATGATGCTGGCCGAACAGGTGGCGGTGTTCTATCCCGACCTGATGGACGACCGGTTCGAGTCTGCCTTTGCCATCTATCACCAGCGCTATTCCACCAACACCTTCCCGCAGTGGTGGCTGGCCCAGCCCTTCCGCATGCTGGCCCACAACGGCGAGATCAACACGCTCAAGGGCAACACCAACTGGATGAAAAGCCATGAGATCCGCATGGCTTCGAACAACTTCGGTGACGCCGCCGAGGACATCAAGCCGATCATCCCGCCCGGCACCTCCGACAGCGGCGCGCTTGACGCGGTGTTTGAAGTGCTGGTCCGTTCCGGCCGCAGCGCGCCCATGGCCAAGACCATGCTGGTGCCCGAAGCGTGGAGCAAGGCCACCACCAACATGCCCAAGGCCTGGGCCGACATGTATTCCTACTGCAACTCGGTGATGGAACCCTGGGACGGCCCGGCCGCCCTTGCGATGACCGATGGCCGCTGGGTCTGTGGCGGTCTGGACCGCAACGGTCTGCGGCCGATGCGCTATGTCATCACCGGCGACGGGCTCTTGATTGCCGGCTCCGAGGCCGGGATGGTGCCGGTCGATGAGGCCACCGTGCGCGAAAAGGGTGCGCTTGGGCCGGGGCAGATGATCGCCGTCGATATGGCCGAGGGCAAGCTTTACCACGACACCGAGATGAAGAACAAACTCGCGTCCGCCCAGCCCTATGGCGAATGGGTCGGCAAGATCGTCGATCTCAATGCCTTGCTCAAGGACGTGCCCGAGGCGCCGTTGTTCACCGGCGCCGAGTTGCGCCGCCGCCAGATCGCGGCCGGCTACACGCTGGAGGAGCTGGAGCAGGTTCTGGCCCCGATGGCCGAGGACGGCAAGGAGATGATCGCCTCGATGGGCGATGACACGCCGCCCGCCGTCTTGTCGGTCCAGTATCGCCCGCTCAGTCACTATTTCCGCCAGAACTTCAGCCAGGTCACCAATCCGCCGATCGACAGCTTGCGCGAAGGCCGGGTGATGTCGCTGAAGACCCGCTTTGGCAACCTGCGCAACGTGCTGGACGAAAACCCGTCGCAGACCGAGATTCTGGTGCTGGAAAGCCCGTTCATCGCCAACAGCGAATTTGACGTGCTCGCCAAGCGGTTTGGCGCGCAGATCGCCTTCATCGACTGCACCTTTGCCGCCGGTCCCGATGCGCTGCGCAAGGGGCTGGAGCGGATCCGCGCCGAGGCCGAGGATGCCGTGAGCTCCGGGGCGGGCCAGCTTGTGCTGACCGACCAGCATCAAAGCGAGGCCAAGGTGGCCATGCCAATGATCCTTGCCACCTCAGCCGTGCACAGCTGGCTGACCCGCAAGGGCCTGCGCACCTTCTGCTCGATCAACGTGCGTTCTGCCGAATGCATCGACCCCCATTACTTTGCCGTGCTCATCGGTTGCGGTGCCACCACCGTCAACGCCTATCTGGCCGAGGATTCGATTGCCGACCGCGTCTCGCGCGGTCTGCTCGACGGCAGCCTCTTGGACGCCATGCGCCGCTACCGCGACGCCATTGACGCGGGCCTTCTGAAAATCATGTCTAAAATGGGGATTTCGGTGATTTCCTCCTATCGCGGCGGCCTCAACTTCGAGGCTGTCGGCCTTTCCCGCGCCATGGTGGCCGAGTATTTCCCCGGCATGCAAAGCCGCATCTCGGGCATCGGTCTGAACGGCATCCAGATGGAAAGCGAAGAGGTTCACGCCAAGGGCTGGCTCGGTGGCACCGATGTTCTGCCGGTGGGCGGGTTCTACAAGGCGCGGCGCTCGGGCGAAAAGCACGCGTGGGAAGCGCAGACGATGCATCTGCTGCAATCGGCCTGTGACAGAGCCTCTTTTGACATCTGGAAGCAGTTCTCCGCCGCGATGCGGGCCAATCCGCCGATCCACATCCGCGACCTTCTGGACATCAAGCCCTTGGGCAAGCCGGTGGCGATTGAAGAGGTGGAAAGCATCACCTCGATCCGCAAGCGCTTTGTCACTCCGGGCATGAGCCTTGGCGCTCTGTCCCCCGAGGCGCACAAGACCCTCAACGTCGCCATGAACCGCATCGGCGCCAAGTCCGACAGCGGCGAGGGCGGCGAGGATCCGGCACATTTCCTGCCCGAACCCAATGGCGACAACCCGTCGGCCAAGATCAAGCAAGTGGCCTCAGGCCGCTTTGGCGTCACCGCCGAATACCTGAACGCCTGCGAAGAGCTTGAGATCAAGGTCGCGCAAGGCGCCAAGCCCGGCGAAGGCGGCCAGTTGCCCGGCATGAAGGTCACGGCGCTGATCGCGCGTCTGCGCCACTCGACGCCCGGCGTCACGCTGATCAGCCCGCCGCCACACCACGACATCTACTCGATCGAAGACCTTGCCCAGCTGATCTATGACCTCAAGCAGATCAACCCGCGCGCCAAGGTGACGGTCAAGCTGGTGTCGTCCTCCGGTGTCGGCACCATTGCCGCCGGCGTGGCCAAGGCCAAGGCCGACGTTATCCTGATCTCCGGCCACAACGGCGGCACGGGCGCAAGTCCCGCCACGTCGATCAAATATGCCGGTCTGCCGTGGGAGATGGGCCTGACCGAGGCGCATCAGGTTCTGGCGATGAACAACCTGCGCGAGCGGGTGACGCTGCGCACCGATGGCGGCTTGCGGACGGGCCGCGACGTCGTGATGGCCGCGATGATGGGGGCC
>JANMCI010000369.1:0-3663 GCA_031361245.1 Rhodobacterales bacterium | reverse complement strand
GATTGACTACGGGGCGGTGGTTTGCCAGCCGGACGTCTTTGACATCGCGCTGGCCAAGCGGCGGGACGAGTTGCACAAGGTCAAGATCCGGTCCTGCCTGTCGACGCGCCCAAGGGCTGTGTTGGGCGCGGACCCTGACGGCACGCGGTTCTTCTGGTTCTCGACCCATTTCGGCGGCACGGACCGCAAGATGCATGACGCGGGCATCGCGCATTATCTGCCGGTCAATCTGGGCGAGATCCCGGATTACTACCGCCGCTTCATCGACCCGGTGGACATTCTGATCATCAAATGCGCACCGATGGACAAGGACGGCTATTTCAACTTCGGTCCAGCCAATCTGTGGCATGGCGCGGTGATCGAGCGCGCCAGGATGGTGATTGTCGAGGAATGTGCCACCACCCCGCGCGTGATGGGACCGGGCACGGGCGTGCATGTCAGTGAGGTGGACTTCGTCATCCCGGGGAATGATGCGCCGCTGCCGGAACTGCCCAAGGGGCCCGCATCGGACGTGGACCGGGCCGTGGCGCGGTTGATCGCCAACGAGCTGGAGGATGGCGACTGTCTGCAGATCGGGATCGGGGGCATGCCGAACGCGGTGTGCTCGCTGTTGAAGGACAGCTCCATCGCCAACCTTGGCATCCATACCGAGATGCTGACGGACGGGATCATCGACCTTTACAACGCCGGAAAGATCACCGGGTCGCGCAAGCAGATCAATCCGGGCAAGATCGTGTGCAGCTTCGGACTGGGATCGAAATACCTGTACGACGCCATCGACCAGAACCCCGACATCGAGTTTCATCCCGTCGATTACACCAACTTGCCCCACATCATCATGCAGAACGACAGCATGAGGGCGATCAACAACACCACGCAGATCGACTTGCAGGGTCAGGCGGCCTCTGAATCGGACGGGTTCCGGCATATCTCGGGCACCGGCGGGCAGCTGCAATTCGTCCGCGGCGCCTATGCCAGCAAGGGCGGCAAGAGCATCATGTGTCTGGCCTCGACCTATGACAAGAAGGGCGAGCCGCGCAGCCGGATCGTGCTGTCGCTTACCCGCGGCAACATCGTGACCACGCCGCGCACCGACATGATGTATGTGGTCACCGAATACGGCATGGTGAACCTCAAGGGCCGCACCGTGGCCGAGCGGGCGCAGTTGTTGATCTCGATTGCCCATCCCGACTTCCGCGAGGGGCTGGAACGGGAAGCTTACGAATCCCGCCTGATCCCGCGCGGATTTTTCTGAGGCGCAAGGAAGATGTCGTCAAAAGCGACATCGTGTTTTACTGTTTATTTTCAAAAGGTTACATACTTCCATTAACCAGAATGAAAGGTTTGTACGACGGGGAAATCGGACGAAAAGCGGCCTGCTAGAGGCATATTGCAGCAGGATAGTTCTGACGGAAGCAACGTCCTGCCCTTTCTTCCCCGATGCGCCAAAGCGTATCGGGGAAGCGCCTGACCGCCCCCCGGGGCGGGCGCGTTCCGCTCCCACCCGCGGTCATGCGCATCCCTTTGCATTACAGCACCAAGGCCCACACCCCTTGCCTTCGTCATGGGCTCAGGCAATCGGACCGATAAAGGCTCCCCCGGAGCCTTTATCAGACGGTCTTCTGGAGCAGGTGCCGCGGGCGGTTATGGGCAACCCGCATAGTCTGTGGTACTGTCCAAGTGACCGAGGATTGATCTGACATGGCAGAGCAATTTGACAGCATCGTCATAGGCGCCGGACAGGCCGGTCTGGTGATGAGCCACTTTCTTGGCCGGGCCAGCCGCGACCATATCCTGTTGGAGCGCCACAAGATCGGCGAACGCTGGCAAAGCGAACGTTGGGACGGGTTGCGCTTTCAATTTCCCAACTGGTCGCTGCGGCTTCCGGGCAAGGACTACAGTGGGCGTGACCCGGACGGTTATGCGCCACACCACGAAATCCACCGCTTCCTGACCGACTATGCCGCGCAAATAAACGCTCCAGTTCGGGAGGGCGTTGCTGTCACGCGCCTTGGTCTGAACCCCGACAGCGAAGCTTACCTGTTGGAAACCTCGGCCGGGCCGATGGTGGCGCGCAATGTGGTCATCGCGACCGGGCCATTTCAGCGATCGAACATTCCCGAAATGGCGGCGCAGATCCCGTCCTCAGTGCAACAGACCGATGCCGCGTTGTATCGCAAACCGAACGCCTTGCCACCGGGGGCGGTGCTGGTCGTCGGCAGCGGCGCGTCGGGATGCCAGATTGCGGACGAATTGAACAAATCGGGCCGCCGGGTCTTTCTGTCGGTGAGCCGCCATCGTCGGGTGCCGCGCCGCTACAGGGGCCGCGACATGATCTGGTGGTTTGAAAAGCTTGGCCGCTTTGACGTGCAGATCGACAGTTTCCCGGGGCGGAAATACCCACCCTCCACCGTCGTGACCGGGGTGGATGGTGGGTATGACGTCAATCTGCGCCAGTCAGCCCGCAACGGCGTGCAATTGCTCGGCCGCCTCACCGGGGTCCGTGACGGTGTGGCGCTGCTTGGCGATGACCTGAATTCGGTTCTGGAGCAGGCCGACCGGGACTTTGCCGATTTCGGAATTGCTGCCGACACCCTTGCCCTGCGGCCCGACATTGCCGCACAGGTGGAGCCCGCCGCGCCGACCCTTGCCGCAGCACCGGCCGAACCACTGGAGATGCTGCCTGCGCTGGATCTGGAACAGGCCGGAATAGGCAGCGTGATCTGGGCCACCGGGCACCGCTATGACTTTGACTGGGTTGATCTGCCTATTCTGGACGGGACCGGCGCCCCGGTTCAGACCCGGGGTGTCACGGCCTGCCCCGGCGTGTTCTTTCTGGGGCTGCACTGGATGCACAACTTCAAATCCGGGCAGTTCAGCTTTGTCGATGAGGATGCCGCGCATATTGCGGGCCGTCTGCTGCGGCGCGGCTGACCAAAAAGAAACGGCCCGTGCGGGGAGATCGCACGGACCGTTCGAAGGTCGCCGGGGCTGGGCAGTGACATTTGCCCCGGCGATGTCGTTTCAGACGTTGTAGGCGCTTTCGCCATGCGAGGTCTGGTCAAGGCCCTGACGCTCGTCATCGGCACTCGGACGCAGGCCGAACAACAGGTCGATGCCCTTGAACAGCACCAGCGACACACCGCCCGACCAGACCAGCGTGACCAGAACGGCCTTGATCTGGGTCATCAGCTGCACGCCCATGTCATAGGTGCCGGGGACAGCCGGGAACACGGTGTAGTCAAACCAGCCCTGACCGCCAAGGCTGGGGTCCGCCACGATGGCCGTGCCGATGGCGCCGATGATGCCACCGATGCAGTGCACGCCGAAGACATCAAGGCTGTCGTCATAGCCCATCTTGCCCTTGACCGTGGACACGAAGAAGTAACAGGCCGGCGACACCAGCAGGCCCAGCACGATCGACATCATCGGCGAGGCAAAGCCCGAAGCCGGGGTGATGGCGACCAGACCGGCAACCGCTCCGGTCACGGCACCCAGGAGCGAGGGGCGACCATGGCGGATCTGTTCGATCAGCACCCACGACAGCGCAGCCGCCGCCGTCGCCACGAAGGTGTTGATGAAGGCCAGCGCGGCCAGACCGTTCGCCTCGAGGTTGGAGCCGGCGTTGAAGCCGAACCAGCCGACCCACAGCATCGACGCGCC
>JANMCI010000365.1:0-2426 GCA_031361245.1 Rhodobacterales bacterium | reverse complement strand
GGGATTTGCCGCCCAGTTCCAGCGACACTTGGGCTATGTTGTTGGCCGAGTTGTGGATAATCTGACGCGCCGCCCCCAAGCCGCCGGTGAACGAAACACGCGCCACCAGTTTGTGCGAGGTCAGAACCTTGCCGCAGGGATCGCCGTGGCCGGTGATGATGTTGACCACGCCGGGAGGTATCCCCGCCGCCGCGATCAACTCGCCAAATTCCAGCATGGCGGCCGAGGCATGCTCGGATAGCTTCAGAACCACGGTGTTGCCAGCCGCCAGCGCCGGCCCGATCTTGACCGCCGACAAAAACAACTGCGAATTCCACGGCACGACGGCGGCGATCACGCCCAAGGGTTCGCGCCGGGTGAAAACCATCATGTCGGGCTTGTCGATGGGCAGGGTCTCGCCATGGATCTTGTCGGCGCAGCCCGCGAAGAAATGAAAGAATTCAGCGATGTATTTGGCTTGCCAGCGCGTTTCCTTCAGCATCTTGCCGGTGTCGATCGTCTCGATCGTGCCCAAGGCTTCGGATGCGTCGGTCAACAGATCGCCCAGTCGGCGCAGGCATTGGCCACGCTGCGTCGGCGTCATCGCGGGCCACGCGCCTTCTGAAAACGCCCGGTCCGCCGCCCGAACTGCGTGGTCAACGTCGTCGGCAGTCGCCTCGGGGATCATGGCCCAGACCTGTCCCGTGGTCGGATTGACGCTTTCGAACGTCTTGCCGTCACTGGCCCCGACCCATGCGCCGTCAATCAGCATTCTGTAGTGTTTGATGTCCGTCATCGCGGTGAAATCCTCACGCTGTCGCGGTATTCTGGGGCATAGTGACTAGCGGCACGACGTTATGATAACCTCCATCAAAATAGGCGAGGGGTGCTGCGAGACCCTGGCGGACTCTTTGCACCCGACAGATGAAAACGCTGTGGCTTCCGGCGGCGACCGCTTGATCGACCACGCCTGCAAAAACCGTCGCCCCGTCGATCTGGGGGGCGGCACCAGCGGCATCCATCAGGTCGACGCCCTGAAACCGGTCAGCTACCAGATGATCATCGCGCCCCGCGAACCGGTTGGCCAGATCGGGTCGGTCGTTCGGAAGGACGTTGACGCACAACGATCGATTGGCAGCGACGGCCTCGGCGATCCGGCTGCCTGAACGAAGGCAAACGAGCATCATCGGCGGATCTGCCGAAACCGACGAAAAGGCGCTGACTGTCGCGCCATGGCGCCCTGCGGTGCCGTCTGTGGTGACTACTGCCACCGAGTTAGCAACCCGGCGCATCGCCCGCACGAATGTATCGCGGTCTGTGGAGGGAAACCCAATGTGAGTCATTCTTGGCACTGCTTTCTAGCGTCGAAGTGTCTCCATCCTGTCAGACTGCGACATATTGTCATAGTGAAACTATTGGCATATTTAGTTCGGATAATTCGAATTGAGGGACGTCAAGTGAACATTATTGGGCTACAAACCTTCGTTTCCATCGTCGAAACCGGCAGCCTCGTGCGGGCATCAGAGCAACTGAATGTCACGCAGTCCACAGTGACTGCTCGCCTGCGAACACTGGAACAGGAACTGGGCGCCACACTGCTGCACAGGCACAAATCGGGTGTCACACTTACTGCGTCTGGCACTAAGCTGCTTGGCTATGCGGAGATCATGATTGGCTTGTGGCGACAGGCAAGGCAGGAAACTGCTCCACCAGCAGGAACCGAGTCGGTCTGCAATTTCGGATGCGACCCAGATCTATGGCCCGACCTTGGCAAGCGCGTCTTTGACGACGTGAACAACGGCAACCCGCGCATGGCCCTTTCGGTCTGGCCTGGTGATCAGGCCGGGCTTTACCAGATGCTGACCGCAGGGCTTCTGGATGTCGCCTTGACCTACCGGCTGGCGGCACCCGGGGATCAAATCGTCTATCGCTTGCCGCCGGACGAACTGGTGCTTTACGGCACCGAACCGGACCGCCCGTTGCGGTTTGACCCCGGCTATATCTTTGTCGATCTGGGGGCAGAGTTCCGCACCCAACATGCCTTGGCGTTTTCGGATGCCGGAACCGCGCGAGTCTCATTCGGCTCGGCCATCTGGGCGCTCATGTACATGCTGGAACGGCAAGGCGCGGCCTATCTGCCCAAACGGCTTGCATTACCGCATCTTAGGGCTAACCGGTTGTTCGAACTGCCCGGCGCGCCACAATTCCAGCGCAACGTTTTCCTCATCGTGAACCCCAACGCCGCATCTGAATGGGAATGGATGCCCGAGCTGGTTGCCAAGCTCAATCCGGATATCTTCGACGCGCGAAAGATTTTCGCGCGTGTCGGCGATGCGGCCTTCGGTTTCCTTGCGCCGCTCTCTGTACTTGGAGACGCCGGCCGCCTCCTCGAGAAAGATGCGGAGCTCCTCGGGCTTCGCCTCGATCACCCGGGAGATCATCCCTTG
>JANMCI010000344.1:0-8756 GCA_031361245.1 Rhodobacterales bacterium | reverse complement strand
TACCTCAGAAACTCAGGGTATGGTTCCGTATAATCCCATCCCGCTCTAACCCGCCCGGAAAGCGAGAACCACCAAGGGAAAGGCCAGCCCGGACATGGCGATCGACAGACCCATCGGGAATTTGGTCGATCCGCCGAATGTCTTCCAGCCCAGGCCGTTGATCATCGGAACCCGGCGAAGCGCTAACACCAGCACAATCCCAATGATCATCGACGCCGCGAACACATTGGCAAAAATTGAAAGGCAATAAGTTGGAACTGCCAGCAGCAACGCCGGCAGTATCTTGACATCGCCGCCCCCGATCAGGCGAAACGCAAAGGCCGCGACGCCAAGAACCAGCACGATCGCTGCCACCGCCAGACGGATCCACAGGTCGGCGGGTGGAACAAACAGGAATGCCACCGCAACAACGCCCAGGGCGATGAAGGTCAGGAGATTCGGAATCCGCATGAACCGCAGATCGAAATAGGCAACAGCCACCAACACCGGGGCCAAAAGCACCATCGGGATCAGGTCCATCGCCGTTCCCTTTGCCCTGTTCAGGCCGTTCTGCTGTACGCGGCCTCGTGAGGCTGCCGCCGGTCCATCAGGCGAAAGACCAATTCTGCCAGCGAACTGCACTCGGTCTTGGCGTAGATGTTGCGCAGATGGGTGCGGATCGTCGGCTCTGACAGGCAAAGCTCTTGGGCGACGGCGTTGACCATCAGACCGCTCGACAGCAACAGGCAAACCCGGAACTCCGCGCGGCTCAGCCGCAGCGGGTTGTCGGCGCCCAGAATTCTCACATGAGCGTTGCCCTTGAAGCCATCGGAATCGGTCTTGCGGTGGTTGAGGATCGACCGGGTGATAAGTCCGACGCTGCGACTTGCCCAGACCCGGGCCATATCGGGCAGCATGGCGGCAATCGTCGCCTCGATGTCGCGCGGCAAATTCTCGCGGAAATGCAGTTCGATATGGTCACGGGTCTGCGGCCCCGACGCCAGAACGAGCACGACGAATTCCTTCAGCCGGCGCGCAGCCTGCCATTCCACGAGCGCCGGATCCCCCGTCGAATCGTCAGCATGGACTGTCGCTTGCCACACCGTCGCTGGCCGTGCCTTGTTCAGCAAAGGTCCGAAAAACGAATCTGCGAACGAGCGCTGGAGGCTGCGGGATGGCGTGGTGCGCCCAAAGTCGCACAGCGCAATCCGCGCTGGCCTAGAATCGTTGGCCTGGGTGCGCACAATGGTGCCGGCCTCTGCGCCCAATCCGGAAACCAGCTCGGTCAACGCCGACTGCAGCGGAACGGTTCCATTCAATGCTTCGCACCAGGTGACAACTGCGTGCATGGCTTTCGAGCTGACGGTGGAATGACCGTTCGAATTCCCAAAGCTCGGATCGGGTAACTGCCCGTTCATGACATCAACCTCTATTGGACCAGTCACAGGCAATCCGAGTGAATTTCGAAGGGTCTGGAACGGCACTTGCAATATCTTACTGACTTTACGCTTTGCGATATCCACATTCTAGTCAAGCTATCGCCGCATTTATGCCTTGAAGCAGTCGATTTTGCAACCTAAAGGTGATTCACCTCCAATTTCGCGATCTCATCCCGGAAATAGTAGCGGGGGTTGGTCCCGGTTTGTTTCGGACTTCCCGCCAATGCCATTGGCACTTTCTTAACTCATCCGTGCATATACCGGACGTAGCGAATCACCACAGGACCCAGAGCGAGCATCAAAAGCGTCGGCAACATCAGCGACGCCATGACGGCTGACATCTTTACCGGCAGCTTGTTCGCCATTTCCTGAGCCCGCAGTTCCCGCGCCTGGCGCATTTCATCGGAATAGACCGTCAGCGCTTCCGAGATGCTGCTGCCATATTGCATGGATTGCAGCACAACCGCGGCAAAGGAATTGACCTGGGCCACCCCGGTTCGGTCGGCCATGTCCATCAACGCCCTGTCGCGGCTGCGTCCGGCCTGAATCTCCCGCTGCGCAATCAGCATCTCTTCGGAAATCTCGGGGGCCGTTTGGGCCGTCTCATTGGCCACCCGGATCATTGCGGCATCCAGCCCCAGCCCGGACTCAACCGAAATCTGCAGCAGGTCCAGCACGTTGGGAAAGGATTGGTCGATGGCCTGACGCCGCGCATTGACCTTGGCGTTCAGCCAGTAAACCGGTCCGAAAAATCCCACCGCAACAAGCAGGCTGACGATCATGAGCACACGCGACTGGTCAAGCGACCCGATCCTTTCGGCAATCACGTCCGGCATGGCCACGAGGCCGGATCGCGACAGCGCAAAAAGCGCGACAAGAACGCCGGGAAAAACCAGACCCAGCACAAGACGGAACAGGTAAAAGTTGCGCAGTCCGTGGCGACCGTTGATTCCGGCCTCCTGAAGCTGGCGCTGAATCTGGCTGCGCTCTTTGCGATCCACCGGGATCAGCGATTTCATCAGCCCCGTCGGATCCGCGTCCGAATGGCGCAACAGCCCGGCCTCGACGCTGCTTGTCCCCTGGCGCGACGACTGGGCCGCGATTCGGACCAGAACCGGATTGCGGCCAGAAATGGCACCCGACACGCCTAGGATCGCCAGAAGGCCTCCCAGCCCCGCCCCGAAGATCACCAGCATCTCGGTTGAAATCCCAAGCTGGCTCAACGTCGTTTGCATCCAGACAAGCATGAGCACCTCCTCCTAGATTTTGAAATTCACAAGACGGCGCATCGCGAGGAAATTCGCTATCGTCAGCAGCACGACAAGACTTGCGATCGGCACGAACAGCGGGTCGTCCTTGACGCCGAAATAGTAAAGCGGCGACAGAAACGAGGTAGAGCAAAAGATGAAGACGGGCAGCAGCGACATGAACATTCCCGTCATCCGGCCTTCAGACGATATGGCAAGGATCCTTTTGCGCATCGTGATGCGGGCCCGGATAACCTTGGACAGCGTCAACAGGATCCGCGACAGATCGCCACCAGTTCCGTTCTGAATGGCAACACCGGTTGAAAGGTAATTCACATCCTCCAACTCGATCCGCTCGGCAAAGTCCCGGAATGCCCGGACCAGATCATCGCCATAGCTGATCTGATCGACGATGATGCCGAACTCGGTCGCAATCGGGTCGACCATGTCTCTCGCCACGGTCGAGATGGTCGTGTTCAGCGGATGGCCGACCCTCAGGCCGCGCGCCATCAGTTCCAGGGCGTCCGGCAACTGAGTAACGATGACCTTCATGCGGTCGTCCCGCATCTTGCGAATGATCAGGCTCGGGGCGACAATGCCGATCAGTGCCGCCACGGCAAACGCCGCCATCGGATTGGTCCGCGACATCAGCGCAAGACCGATGGTGATGGTGGCGACCAATCCGAAAGCGACGACAGTCCTCGGGCGCAGGGTCAGTCCGGCCTGACGAATGTCGCGCGGCAAGGTGCCAACGAAGGGCAGGGAACTCAGGCTCCATTTCGCTTCGTCAGGCTTCAGAAGGCTCAGCACTTCGCCGGTCGATGCCCCGTTGGAAATCATGCGCATGCGGCGGTTGCGGGCATCCTTCGCGCCCTCGCGGCGCGACATGAGCTGCCAGATCCCGTCAAACAGCAACAGGACGCCAAGGAATATCCCGACATAGATCAGGATGCTCGTGCTGAACCCGGGAAGCTGTGTCATGGACGAGTGCCTCCCCGCAGGAACATGTCGGACGAAAGATCGACACCGGCCTGCGCCAGCTGCTCGGCGCAGCGCGGCCGGATGCCGGTCGCCACAAACTCACCCAGGACTTCGCCCGACGCAGAGCGCCCGGTTTTCTTGAAGAGGAATATGTCCTGCATGGTGATGATGTTGCCCTCCATCCCGGTTATTTCCGAGACGGCCGTGACGCGCCGGCTGCCGTCGCTGTGACGGTTCAACTGCACGACCATGTGGATACCGGCGGCGATCTGCGACCGGATGGCCGACATGGGCAGCTCCATCCCGATCATCGAGACCATCTGTTCGATCCGGCCAAGCGCGTCGCGTGTCGTGTTGGCGTGGATCGTGGTCATCGAGCCGTCATGCCCGGTGTTCATTGCCTGCAACATGTCAAACGCCTCGGCGCCGCGCACCTCGCCGATCACGATGCGGTCAGGCCGCATCCGCAAGGCGTTGCGCACAAGATCGCGCTGCGTGACGGTGCCCGTGCCCGTCGGGCTCGGCGGCCGCGTCTCCAGACGCACCACGTGATCCTGCTGCAGCTGCAACTCCGCCGCATCCTCGATCGTGACAATACGCTCGCGCGCACCGATGAAGGACGACATCGCGTTCAGCATCGTGGTCTTGCCCGACCCCGTGCCGCCCGAGATCAACACGTTCAGCCGGGCTTCGACCAGACCCTTCAGCAAGGCTGCCGCTGGGGGGGACAACGCGCCCTTTTCCACCAGCTTCGCCATGGTCAGCGGCTGGGTCGCGAACTTGCGGATCGACACCGAGGGGCCGTCGATGGCGCAGGGCCGGATGATCGCATTGACCCGGCTGCCGTCCTCCAGACGGGCATCGACCCACGGCTGGGATTCGTCGACACGCCTTCCAATCCGCGACACCATCTTGTCGATGATCCGCAAAAGATGGCGCTCGTCGCGAAAGCGGACCTTGCTCTTTTCCAGCACGCCGAACCGCTCGACATAGACCGAGCTGTGCGAGTTGACGAGGATGTCATTGATGGTCGGGTCGGCCAGCAGCGGCTCCAGCGGCCCAAGGCCGAGGACTTCGTCCAGCACCTCGTCGACCAGCTGCTTGAACTCTTCCGCCCGCATGGCGCTGCCTTCGTCGATCAGGACCTGCGACACCAGGCCAGAGACTTCGCGCCGCAGGTCCTCGCGGTTCACCTTGTCGATCGCGGCAAGGTTCAGCCGGTCCAGCAGCACATCGTGCAACCGGCTTTTCAGGTCCAGCCGCGCCATCAGATCATCGTCCTGCGCCGCCGTTTCCCTAAAGACGGCGGCAGGCTCTGCCAAACCCTTTGCCAGCTCGATCACATTGTTTGCAGGCTGCTTGCCGCCCCGTGTGAATTGTCCGAACATTGTCTTGTCTCCTATCGGCCAGGGCTGGCGTTGAGTGTTTGAGTTGGGAGCGAAGCGCTGGTTTGCCGCGCCAGCCGTGCGATCGCCTTGCCGAGGGCAGAGCGTGGCGCCAATACGGCCAATGGCTTGCCCCGGTCTGCGCTGGCGCGCGCGGCACGCGGGTCGTGTGGTAACCAGTGCTCCAGCTTCCGGTTCAGCGCCTTTTGCATTTCCTTCTGCGCGCCAGCGCCAAACAGCACGCGCTTCTTTTCGTGGTTGATCACGACACGCACCGTCAGCCCCGGATTGTCGGCGGTGACAAAATCGATCAGCCGGCGGCAATGCCGGATCGAGGGCACAGAGGTGTCGCTGACAATGATCAACTCGTCGGCACGGCCCAGAACCGGTTCCATCCAGCTGCCCAAGGCATGGGGAAGATCGACCACGACGACATCGTTGACCTGACGCAGGGTATCAAGGATCGCCTCGACCTGCCGGGGCTGCAGCGAGTCCAAGGGCATGAATTTGCTGGGGGCCGCCAGAACGGACATGCCGTTCGGCAGGACGGTCATGATCTGCTTCAGGAATGTCGCGTCCGGCACCGTGCCTTCGATCGCCATCTGATGCAGCGCATTCTGTTCGTCCAGATCAAGCAGCGTCCCGACCGAGCCGAACTGAACATCCAGATCGACCAGCGCCACCGACCGAAATACCTTCTTTTTCAGAAATCTGGACTTGCCGACCAGTTCATAGGCCAGGTTGACCGCAACGGTCGTCGCCCCCACTCCGCCGCGCGCCTGCGCCACCGCAATGATCCGGCCGCGTGCCTCAGGCGCAGAGCTTTTGGCCTCTGCCTTGGTGAACATCCTTTCGACGCGGCTGCCGATTTCCTGGCCGACAACCGGCTTTGGCAGGACCTCGTCCACCCCGGCCCGGTTCAAGGCGCGCACCCGCGACAGGGTGATCGTGCTGTCCGCCAGCGCCAGCAACATGCCACCGGCCAGATGATTGGCCTTCAAGGCCTTGATCGCCTCCAGATCGGCATCCTCGTCGTCGCTCGCCTCAAAGATGATGATGTCGCGGTCGCGCGCCAGATAGGCGGCCTTGCCGTTCAGACCGGCCAGCGTGGTCGGCTCTGTCCGCACGTTCACGCCGTCCAGCCCGGCCAGTGCCGATCCGATGGCGTCGCTCACGGACGCGTCCGGCGTTATGAGGAGAACCGATTTGCCTTTGCCGCTCATTTCATTGTCTTTCCAAATTTTCTGTTCTGATGGATCAGGCGCGTCATCCGGCCTCTCCCAATGCAAGATCCTCTGCCGGCAGCGATACACTCAGGGGCGGAAAGGGCAGGGTTCCCGGTGGTCGCGTGCCTGTCGAACCCGCCAATGCGCCCAATTGGCCCAAAGGCATCACGAACCGGAAATTCAGGTTCTGGATTTGCACGGTGACCATCGGCACGTAGGGTCCGCCCAGAAAGCCGAGGTCGCGGTTATAGGCGTACGAGAATTGCAGGTTGGACGCCTGGGAACCCGCCGGCATCAAGGGGGACAGGGTGGTCCAGATCTCCGCCACCGTCGCATTGGTGACATTGCCCGCGCAGGTCACGGTCGCAGGCGCGGCACAGACCGTTGCCCCCGCCCGGCAATTGGTGCCGAAGTAGGGCGGAACGCTGCCCACCGGGACAGCGCCGCGCGCGTTGATCTGGGGAACTCCGGTACAGGCGGGCGGTCGGGCGACCGCAATGCGCGCCGCCATCTGCATCGCCTTGTTCGCCATGACATATTCAAAGCCCAGCCGGCCAAAGTCGATCAGCCCCAGAAAGATCAGCAGAAAGATCGGCATCACGATGGCGAACTCGACGAGGGTCGAGCCGCTTTCATCCTGGGCGAATCCTGCTGCCTTGGGTTTCTTGGACCGGTTAGTTTTGGGATGCGACATGATCATGATCCGAAGATCCTCGCCTGATCTCGCACGGTCGTTGTCAGGGTCGCTCTGGTGCGACCGAAAAGCGTGAACACACTGGCGAACGGAAAGGTCACCGTGATGACTGCGGACACCTCCGCCACCGGTACGTTGCCGCCACGGTAGGTCCCGGCGACACAGCGATAAGTGGGCGTCACAGCGCCAACCGTGACAGCGGGCGGGAACACCGACCTCCCGGTGACCCCTTGCCGCACCAGGGTCTGCAGCTGGGTCGAATATCCGGCAACCGAGGCTCCCGACGTGCACAGATCAGCGGGTGCCGTGCGGGCGAGGTAGCGGGTTGCATCGCGCACACCCGAGATGGCACTTTCATACGACAGCATCATCCGGCTGCCTTCGATGATCACCGCAAAGACCAGCAGCATCATCGGCAGCACGATCGCGAATTCCACCAGCGCGACACCGTCCTCGTCCCGCAGGAACCGCTGCACGGCACCCTTGCCCGCGATGAGCCAGCGTTTAGCGGTAAAGCTGGACGACATCATGGAAGATCCCTCCCGTGCCCGCGCTGCCGGTCTCGGCCGAGCCGACAACCTCGAAAAAAAGATCAAAAGTGCTCCCGGACCCGGCTCCGACTGGCTCAGTCAAGAACAGTTTCACGAATTCTTGGACCGGAACGTTGGTTGTCCTGCCCCGGATCGGATTGGCAGTGCAGTCGATGCCAGCGGCGATCACCACCCGGCGGTCCGGATCAGGGGACTGGTTCGAGGAACATTGCCGCCGCCCCGTCTCGGGCTTACTGGCTGGCAGGATCCGCGTCGTCGCGGCTCCTCCGCCGTGCGCCGCGATCTCGGCCTTGTAATAGGCATAGCGGGTCGTGGCGCTGGGGTGCGGATCGGTCCCGCCATAGTTCTTGGTCACATAATTGGGCCGCCCGGTAACCGCATTATTCCAGACGCCGTCGCCGAACCGGCCGCCGTTCGCGCAGGTGTTCGTGGGGAGAAAACAGTTGTCACGCGGCAGACTGACCGATACTCCTAGCGCGTCCACGGGGTTGCAGGCGCCCCCACCCCCGGTGCCCGGCTTCATGCCCTTGATGACGTTTGGCGCCGGCGCATAGTCGGGATTGTTCTTTTTCGAGTTCATCGCCCCGGCGTAGAGGTCGAACCGGACGTTGTAGCCTGAATTCTCGATGCCAACCTTCTGGCCCGGCTCGGTATCGACGCCGCGCTGCGAAAAGCACTGGGTCAGGGCTCCGGTTGCTGCGATCAGACACCTGGTCTGAGTTGCGCCGTTCAGACCAGCGCAGGGGCCGGCACTGTCAAGCCCCGCGGTACTAAGGTCGAGAAAGCCGAAATCCCCCGGCCCCCATGCGGCACCGTTGCCACCCGAGCGCAGCAGGATCATCTTGCCGATGTTGGCATCGGCTTTGAAGGTGGGCGAGGGGATGCAGAACATCAGCGGGGTGATGTCGCAGGCATATTGGGTAAAGCCCGCAACCGCGGTCGCCCCGATCTGCGGGTTGGCGGTCGTGCCGCCACGCAAGGCGTCAAACGCTGCCATGAAGCTGAACGGAACCGTCCGCGGATTTGCCCTTGCCCGCGCATACCGCGCCAGCGCCGGATCTGTCGTGACACCCGGATCGACGCTGGCCGTGTCGTTGCCCGGCAAGGAGCGATAGAACGTCAGCGTGTAGCTCGAGGCGCCAGCCAGCGCCCGCGTCCCGGTGGCATAGGTCTGCTGGTCGATGATCAGATTGGCCGCGGCGTTGGTCGCCCGGGTGATGGCATCGGCCTTGCCGTCCAGTTCCCCGGCTGCCG
>JANMCI010000325.1:0-1661 GCA_031361245.1 Rhodobacterales bacterium | reverse complement strand
TGAAAGCATTTGCGACCGGGTCGCAAGGGGGGGCGGGGCAGGCCCCGACCTGCGGAGGGGGTGCGCGGGAGTCCGGGCAGGCCCGAGCCGGGGGCGGCAAGAGGTTAACGAGGGGTTAAGGCTGCGGGCGATAAGCCATTGATGTGACTGCATTTTTCATTTGACTTTGCGTCCGGTCCAAAGTAGAGATTGTGACATGCTAGGAGAAGTGGGCAAGCGGCACGGGGGTGACCCCGGCGCCGCTTTTTCTTTTCCCCGGCGATGAGGCAGCACGAAAGGCGGGTTGAGCGGGAATGAGCATCAATTTCTCCGCCGGAGAGCAAGAGCCGGTCAATGTTCTGGCAAGTACGGAGAGCACCCTCAAATGGGCGGCTGAAGAATTATCGCGGCTGATCGACAGTATCAGGGCCGGAAATCTGGACGAGGCGAGGGTGGTTCCCAAGGCGGTCCGGGACGTGAACCAAGCGCTGCAAGCCGTTGTCATAGGGGCGAATAATGCTGAAAAACTCTGCAAACAGGCTGCCGGGACTGTCGGAGCCACCAGCCTCGACTTTCACGCCGCGCGGGATGAGATCGGGCGCCGGCTGGCTCGCCTCCGCGACGCAGGACCAGGTTGACGACTTTCTCGAAGGTCTGAGCGACAACGCCCTGATGGCGCTGCCGTGGATGTTCGAGTTCTGGGCCCTGCCGCACCAGTTGCCACCGGAGGGGGCCTGGAAAACCTGGGTCATCATGGGCGGCCGTGGGGCCGGCAAGACGCGGGCTGGGTCCGAATGGGTGCGCGCCCAGGTCGAGGGGTCGCTGCCCAAGGACATGGGTTCTGCCCGCCGGGTGGCGCTGGTCGGCGAGACGGTGGATCAGGTCCGCGAGGTCATGATCTTTGGCGACAGCGGCATCATGGCCTGTTCGCCCCCCGACCGGCGCCCGGAATGGCAGGCGGGGCGGCATCAGCTGGTCTGGCCGAATGGCGCCGTGGCGCAGGTCTTTTCGGCGCATGAGCCCGACAGCCTTCGCGGGCCGCAGTTCGACGCGGCCTGGGTCGATGAGCTGGCCAAGTGGAAGAAGGGTCAGGAGACCTGGGACCAGTTGCAGTTTGCGCTGCGTCTGGGCGAGAACCCGCGGCAGGTCGTCACCACGACGCCGCAGAATGTCGGCGTTCTGAAGGCGATCCTGAAGAACCCCTCGACCGTGAAGACCCACGCGCCGACGGCGGCCAACCGGGCCTACCTTGCGGCGTCGTTTCTGGAGGAGGTGCAGACGCGCTATGCCGGCACATCGCTGGGCCGGCAGGAGCTGGACGGCGAATTGCTGGAGACGGTCGAGGGCGCCTTGTGGCAGCAGGGCGCGCTGGACCGCGCCCGGGTGGCGACGGTGCCGCATCTGAACCGGATCGTGGTGGCGGTGGACCCGCCGGTGACGGGTCACAAGGGCAGCGACGAATGCGGCATCGTGGTGGTCGGCGCCTTTACCGAGGGGCCGCCGCAGAATTGGCGGGCGGTGGTGCTGGAGGATGCCTCGGTCACCGGCGCCAGCCCCGATGAATGGGCACGCGCCGCCATCGCGGCGATGGACCGTCACAAGGCGGACCGGCTGGTGGCCGAGGTCAATCAGGGCGGCGATCTGGTCGAGACGATGATCCGGCAGATCGACCCGCTGGTGCC
>JANMCI010000314.1:0-13489 GCA_031361245.1 Rhodobacterales bacterium | reverse complement strand
ACCCGCCTGACCTATTCCGGCGAGCTGACCGCCACCGGCCTTGCCGGTCGGGTGATGCGCGAACACCGCGCCCGGGTGAACGGAGCTGTCAAGGCCGCGATGAACCGCATCAAGATACATGCCGAACGCCAGATGCCCCTTGGGGACTGAGCGTTCGCCGTCCCGCGGCCAGCGCCCTGTTCAGCGCTGGCTCACCCGCCAGTTCGGATTGATCCACGGTTCCAGATTGGACCGCGCCAGCATGCCGTGGCCCAGGATGTGATCCGCCGCCTTCTCGCCCACCATGATCGAGGGGGCATTCAGGTTGCCATTGGGCACCTGCGGGAAGATCGAGCTGTCCACCACCCGCAACCCCTCCACCCCGATCACCCGGCATTCCGGGTCAACCACCGCCATCGGGTCATCCCGCCGCCCCATCTTCATCGTCCCGCAGGGGTGATAGGCGCTCTCGACATGCTCGCGGATGAAGTCATTCAGGTCGGCATCGCTCGTCGCCGCGGCACCGGGCTGTATCTCGCCTTTCACATAGGGTTTCATCGCGTCCTGTGCGAAAATCTCCCGCGTCAGCCGGATCGAGGCGCGAAAATCCTCCCAATCGCTGTCTTCGGACATGTAGTTGAACAGGATTTTCGGCGGTGCCACCGGATCGGCCGAGCGCAGCGTGACCGTTCCGCGCGAGCGTGACCGCATCGGCCCGGTATGGACCTGAAAGCCGTGGCCATGGGCACTTGCCTTGCCGTCGTAGCGCACGGCAATCGGCAGGAAATGGTATTGCAGATCGGGGTATTCGATCCCCTTGCGTGACCGGATAAAGGCGCAAGCCTCGAACTGGTTGCTGGCGCCCAGGCCCCTGCCCGTCAGCATCCACTGCGCCCCGATCAGCGCCTTGCCCCATATATTCCAGTATTTGTATAGGGTTATAGGCTGGCTTGCCGCGAATTGCAGGTAAAGCTCGGGATGGTCCTGCAAATTCGCTCCGACGCCCGGCCGGTCCGCCACCACCGCGATGCCATGTTCGGCCAGATGCGCCGCAGGTCCGATCCCCGACAGCATCATGATCTTTGGGCTGTTGATCGAACTGGCCGAGACGATGACCTCGCGGCGCGCCCGGATCACTTCAAGCGCCCCGCCGCGCTGGACCTCGACCCCCACGGCGCGACCGTCCTCGATCACCACCCGCCGCGCATAGGCATGGTAAAGCTGCACATTGCCGCCCTTGATCGCGGGCTTGAGATAGGCGCTGGCGACTGACCAGCGCTTGCCCTGCCAGATCGTCGCCTCAAAGGGGCCAAAGCCCTCCTGTTGCTGGCCGTTGTAGTCGCGGGTGACCGGATAGCCCGCCTGCCGGCCGGCCTCGATAAAGGCGTCGAACAGCGGGTTGTCGCGCGGCCCGCGCGTCACATGCATGGGGCCGCTGGTGCCCCGCCACGTCGCGTCGCCCTCGTCGCCGTGCCAGGTCTCCATCCGCTTGAAATAGGGCAGCACATCGGCATAGGCCCAGCCCTGCGCGCCCATCTCTTCCCATGCGTCAAAATCGCGGGCGTGGCCGCGGACATAGACCATGCCGTTGATGCTGCTGGAACCGCCGATCACCCGGCCGCGCGGCGTGGCCAGCCGCCGCCCGCCCAGATAGGGCTCCGGCTCGGTCTGAAAGCCCCAGTCATAGCGGCGCATGTTCATCGGATAGGACAGCGCCGCCGGCATGTTGATGAAGGGTCCGACATCCGTGCCGCCCTCTTCGATCACCACGACCTTCATGCCCGCCTCGCCCAGCCGCCGCGCCAGCGCCGAGCCCGCCGAGCCCGATCCGATGATCACATAGTCCGCCGTATGGATTCTTTGCATTCTCAGTCCATTATCCCATCAATACATGCGCTGAACTTGGCGAACGGGATGTTGCCGCCCGTGGCCAGCACCAGCACCCGCTTGCCCGCCAGCGACACCTGCCCGCCCAAAGCCGCGGCCAGGGCGACCGCTCCCGATGGCTCCAGCACGAGCTTCAGCGTCTCGAACCCGGTCCACATGGCGCGGCGCACCGCGTCATCCCCGACCGACAACCCGACAACCCCGGCGGCGCGGCACGCCGCAAAGGTCGCCTCGCCCGGCATGGTCGCCTGCAGCGCATCGCAGATCGTGGTGCCGCCCAGAACCCGCTGGCGCGAGCCTGCCCGCAGGCTGGCACCCATGCCATCATAGCCGACCGGTTCCACGCCATAGATTTCAACCTCGGGCCGGGCGTGGCGCAGGGCCAGCGCCAGCCCGCCCATCAACCCGCCACCGCCAACCGGACAGAACACCAGATCCGGCTCGGCACCGGCCTCTGCCATCTGCTCCAGCGCCTCTAGCCCCGCCCCGGCCTGCCCGGCCACGATCATCGGGTCATCAAAGGGATGCAACAGCGTCAGCCCCTCCGCCTCGGCCGTGTCGCGCGCCAATTGCGCCGCCACCTCTTCGCGCGGCCGCTCGCCATGGTCGGACAAGATCACCCGCGCGCCAAATCCTTCGGTAGCGCGGCGCTTCATCTCGGGCGCGTCGAGCGGCATCACAATGGTCACCGGCACCGCCAGCTCGCGCCCCGCCAGCGCCAGTCCTTGCGCGAAATTGCCCGAGGAATAGGCCACCACACCGCGCTTGCGCGCCGCCTCGTCCAGACAGGACAGCCGCCAGAACGCCCCGCGCAATTTGAACGAGCCCGCCCATTGCAGGTTCTCGGCTTTCACAAAGAACCGCGCCGCGCCGGACTGCACCGCCAGCGCCTCCGCCTCCAGCAGGGGTGTGCGCCGGGTGCTCGCCCGCGTCACCACATAGGCCGCCGCCAGATCCCTTGGCGTCGGCACATAGTCGGCTGCATGGATCATTCCCACTTGCTCCCGATTTCGCGCTCCAGATAGCTCAGCGCCACCGCGACCGCCGCAGCCCCGTCCGGTGAGCCGGATTTCAGCACCTCGCGGAGATAAAGCCCGTCGATCAGCGCGCCCAAGCCGTCCGCCAGCGCCGGCGCCCGCTCCCCCGCCAACGGGCGCAACCCGGCGAGAATGTTCGACCGCAAACGCCGCTGATACACTGCAAGCAGCCGCTTGGCCTCGGGCACGCTCAGGGCCAGCACCCAGAAGTTCAGCCACGCCCCCACCGCCTCGCGCCGGAAGTTCGCCGCACTGAACGACGCCGCCAGCACCGCGCGGATGCGGCCCTGCGGCCCCTCGGCCACGGCCAGCGCGCCACGCACTTCGGCACCGTACAGCGTCAGAATGTGCCGCATCGCGGCAAGGAACATGTCCTCCTTGCTGCCGAAATAGTGATGCGCCAGCGCGCTCGACATCCCCGCCCGCTTGGCAATCTGGCTTACCGTCACGTCCAGCGACCCCGCCCGCCCGATTTCAACAATCGTGGCTTTGACGAGGGCGGCCTTGCGAATAGGCTCCATTCCAAGCTTCGGCATCGGCGGCCCCAAAAAAGAATGCTTGCAAAAGGCAGCTAGCTTGAAGTTTATTGACTCGTCAATCAACAATAACATGGAAAGACAAATGACCCTTCGCACCACCCTGCTCGCCTCTGCTGTCACCATCGCCTTCTCCGGCTCCGCCTTTGCGGCAGGCTGCGACAAGGTGGTCTTTTCGGACGTTGGCTGGACCGACATCACCGCCACCACGGCCGCCACCAGCCTTGTGCTGACCGCCCTTGGCTATGAAACCGAAACCAAGATTCTGGCTGTCCCGGTCACCTATACCGGTCTGGCCGAAGGCGACATCGATGTGTTCCTCGGCAACTGGATGCCGACGATGGAAGCCGACATCGCGCCCTACCGTGACGCAAAAACCGTCGACACCGTGCGCACCAATCTTGAGGGCGCAAAGTACACCCTTGCCACCAATGAGGTTGGCGCTGCCCTTGGCATCAAGGATTTCAAGGACATCGCCGCCCACAAGGACGCGCTGGAAGGCAAGATCTTCGGCATCGAGCCCGGCAATGACGGCAACCGTCTGATCTCCGACATGATCGCGTCCGGCCCCTTCGGATTGGATGGCTTCGAGGTCATCGAATCGTCCGAACAGGGCATGCTGGCCGAGGTCGCGAACCTCAGCGATGATGCCAAGCCCATCATCTTCCTCGGCTGGGAACCCCATCCGATGAACGCCAATTTCAAGATGTCCTATCTGACCGGCGGCGACGACTATTTCGGTCCCAACCTGGGCGGAGCCACTGTGGCGACCAACACCCGCGCGGGCTATGTGGCGGAGTGCCCCAATACCGGCAAGCTGCTCAGCAATCTCGTCTTCTCGCTGCCCATGGAAAACGAGATCATGGGCGCAATCCTGAACGACGGCACCGACCCCGAGGCCGCCGCAAAGGCCTGGCTCACGGCCAACCCCGCCACTTGGCAAGCCTGGCTTGACGGCGTGACCACCAAGGATGGCGGCGATGCCGTGGCGGCTGTGACCGCAGCGCTTCAGTAACCACCGCGGACCTGACACGCGCCCCGGCCCCCCTGCACAGCAACGGGCCGGGGCCATTTTGCCCGAGGAACGCGATGGACTGGCTAAGTTATTGGGAAATCCCGGTCGGCAAGACAGCCAAAATTGTCTTCGACTGGCTAAAGCTGCACTTCAAAGCGGACTTCAAGGCCTTTGGCAATGCGACCGAGAGCGCGATCGAGGGCTTGATCAGCATCCTGCAATATCCGCCCGCCCTGGTGGTCATTGCCCTGTTCGTCGCCCTCACTTGGGTCATCCAGCGCCGCTGGCAGCCCTGCGTCATCGTGCTGATCGGCTTCCTGTTCATCCTCAATCAGGGCTACTGGAAAGAAACCACCGAAACGCTCGGCCTTGTCGCCTTTGTCTGCGTCATCTGCATGGCGATCGGCGTGCCGGTCGGGGTGATGGCGGCGCACCGGCCCCGGCTCTATGACACGATGCTGCCCATCCTCGATCTGATGCAGACCCTGCCTGCCCCGGTCTACCTCATTCCTTTCGTTATCCTTTTTGGCATCGGCGTTGTGCCGGCACTGTTTTCCTCGATCATCTTCGTGGTGCCGACCTCGATCAGACTGACCCATCTCGGCGTCTCGACGACGCCCGTGGCGCTCCTTGAATCCGCCACGGCCTTCGGGGCCACGCCGCGACAGGTGCTGTGGAAGGTCGAATTGCCCTTCGCTTTTCCGCAGATCATGGCCGGGCTGAACCAGACGATCATGCTGTCGCTGTCGATGGTGGTGATATCGGCCTGGGTCGGGGCGGCGGGCCTTGGGGTGCCGGTCGTCAAGGCGCTCAATCAGGTCAGGCCGGATCTCGGCTTTGAATCCGGCTCGGTGATCGTGGCTCTGGCGATTCTGCTGGACCGCATGCTTCGGGTGACCCGCACATGAACGCCGTAGAGTTCGACCGCGTCTGCATCGTCTTTGGCGAAGACCCCGAAAGCGCCCTGCCCTTGATGGACGGCGGCAAGACCCGCAGCGAGATTCAGACCCAGACCGGCCAGATCCTTGGCGTCCATGACTGCTCGCTGACGGTGGGACAGGGCGAGATTCTGGTCCTCATGGGCCTGTCCGGTTCCGGCAAGTCCACGCTCTTGCGCGGTGTCAACGCGCTCAACCCGGTCGTGCGGGGCGAAGTGCGTGTGTGGGACGGCACCAGGATGGTCTCGGTGACCCAGGCCAGCGGCGACGATCTGCGCGCGCTGCGGCTCTCGACCATCGCAATGGTGTTCCAGCAATTCGGCCTCCTGCCATGGCGTTCTGTGCGCGACAATGTCGGCCTTGGCCTTGAACTTGCAGGACAAACCGCCGACCAGCGCCGCGCCAAGGTCGATGAGCAACTGGCGCTTGTGAACCTGTCGCAATGGGCCGACCGCAAGGTGGGCGAGCTTTCGGGCGGGATGCAGCAGCGCGTCGGCCTTGCCCGCGCCTTTGTCACCGACGCACCGATTCTCCTGATGGACGAGCCGTTTTCAGCGCTCGACCCCCTGATCCGCGCCCGGTTGCAGGACGAACTTCTTGACCTGCAGGCCACGCTCAAGCGCACCATCATCTTCGTCAGCCACGACCTTGATGAGGCATTCAAACTCGGCAACCGCATCGCCCTCATGGACGGCGGCCGCATCGTCCAGATCGGCACCGCGCGCGAGATCATCGCGAACCCGGTCAGCGACTATGTCGCCGATTTCGTCGCCCACATGAACCCTCTCGCCGTCCTGACCGCGCGCGACGTGATGGAGCCGGGACCCTCCAGCGCCAGCACCACCGTCGATGCAGAGCTGCCCGTCAAAGAGGTTATGGCCCTCCTGTCGCAAGGCACCACCGAGCTGACCGTGACCGCAGGCGGTGCCCCCATCGGCCTTGTCCGCGCCGCATCCCTGATGGGGCGGCTGATCAACCCAAGGCACGGCTGACCCTCACAGCATGGCCCGCACTTCCGCCGCGATCTGGCGTTCCTCGTCGGCGGGAATCACCCAGACCGGCACATCTCCCGCCCATCTCAGGCCCTGCACGATAGCGTCCCGCACCCCGGCATCGTTCTCGCCAATGCCGCCTGTAAAGGCCATTGCGTCCAGCCCCCCCATCGCCGCGATCATCGAACCGGCATGCCGAATGGCCCAATAGCAGAAATGCTCGACCGCAAAGCGCCCGGCCTCGCTGGCGTGCAACACCCGCATGTCATTGCTGCCGCCCAGCGCCAAAAGCCCGCTTTCCCGGTTCAATATCCGCGCTGCACCGTCGATCCCGTAAAGCTCGGCCATCCGCAGCACCGCATTGCCATCCATGCTGCCCGCCCGCGTGCCCATCGTCAGCCCGTCCAGCGGCGAATAGCCCATCGTGGTGGCCACCGACACCCCGTCCATGATCGCACACAGCGACGCCCCATTGCCCAAATGCAATGCAAGAAGCCGCTTTGGCACCCCATCCGGCGCCATTTCCTTCACTTTTCGAACAATCGCGGCATAACTCAGCCCGTGAAAGCCATAGCGGCGTATCCCCTCCGCCGCCACCGCATCCGGCACGGCATAGCGCCGCGCCACCTCGGGGTTCGTGGCGTGAAACCCCGTGTCAAAGCTTGCAAACTGCGGCAGACCGGGGGTCAAATCCATCAGCGCCCTGATCCCCGCCAGATTGGCCGGGTTGTGCAACGGCGCCAGCGTCACACACGCCTCGATCCCCGCCAGCACTGCTGCGTCCACCCGCATGGTCCCTGTCAGCGCCGCTCCGCCATGCACCACCCGGTGCGCCGCCGCCGTCATCCCCGCACCGAACCCTTCGGCCAGCAACCCCTCCAGCGCTGCGCGATGCCCGCCCGTGCCGATCTCGGCCACCTGCCCGCGCCGCACCTCGTCCAGCCCGTCGAACAGCGCCACCTTGACCGAGGAGGACCCGGCATTGACCACCAACAGCATCAAAGAACCACCTTGACCAGATTGATCAGCGCCAGCGCCGCCAGCAAGCCGATCGCAAACTTGCGGAAATCCTGTGGGTCGGTCGCAAGAAAATGCCGCCCCCCCGCCCAGATGCCGATCCACATCAGCGGCAGCGCGCCCAGCGCCAGCCGGAAGGTGTCGCCCACAATGATCCCGCTTTGCCACATCAGCGGAATCGAGACCAGATCAAGCGCCGCGAAATAAGCGATCAGCGTGCCGCGAAATACCCCCGCGGCCATGCCCTGCGCGGTGAAATAGCTCGCCACCGGCAGCCCCGCCATGCCCACGGCATTGGCCATGCCCGCGAAAACCCCCACCCCCAGATGCTGCGGGAACCGCTGCACGGCCCGGATCTGCCAGCCCCGCAGCATCACCGCACACATGCACAGCACATAGACCGCGATGATCGCCCGCGCGACATCCACACCGACGCGCGTGATCCCCCACAGCCCCAGTGGCAAGCCGATCCCGGCCCCGACCATCAGCGCCAGCACGCGCATCCAGTCGACATCCGCCCGGACCCCGCGCCATTGCTGGAACGTCATCAGAAACTCGCAGACCATCACCACGCCCACGACATGCAACGGGTTCATCACCAAGGCGCTGGACGACACGACCAGCGCCGAAAATCCGAACCCCGAATAGCCGCGCACAAAGGCCGCCAGCAGACAGGCCAAACCCATGAACCCTGCCGCCTCGTAACTCATCGAAAACGGCAGGCTCATGTCAGACACCTTGTTGCGGCCTCATGTCGTCCCTTGAAATCCCCGCCACGACAACCGGTTTCTTCATCGCATCGCGGCGGAAGGGCTCGCCCAGCTCCTGATTGATCATCGCCTCGATCAGGGTGGTCTTGCCTGCCTTCTGGTCGATGATCGCCTGCCGCAGGGCTGCGGTCAACTCCTCCATCGTGCGCGCCACAACGCCTTTCAGCCCGCAAGCCTTTGCAATCCCTGCATAACTCACGCCGGTATCCAGTTCGGTGCCGACAAAGTTGTCGTCATACCACAGCGTCGAATTGCGCTTCTCCGCGCCCCACTGGTAATTGCGGAACACGACTTGAGTGATCGCCGGCCATTCCGCCCGCCCAATCGCCGTCAGTTCCGTCACCGCGATCCCGAACGCGCCATCGCCGGAAAACCCCACCACCGGCACATCCGGGCAGGCGATCTTGGCACCAATGACCGACGGCAGACCATAGCCGCACGGCCCAAAGAGCCCCGGCGCCAGATATTTCCGCCCCGCTTCAAAGGTCGGATAGGCGTTGCCAATCGCGCAATTGTTGCCGATGTCGGACGAGATGATCGCCTCCTTCGGCAGCGCCGCCTGAATGGCCCGCCACGCCATCCGCGGGCTCATCCATTCCGGTTTCGCCGCCCGCGCCCTCTGGTTCCACGTCGTGCCAACATCATCGTCTTCATGGTCCATCGACGACAATGCCTGCGCCCAGGCCGATTTCTTCTGCGAAATCAACCCCATCCGCGCCTTGTCCTGATCCCGTGCCGCCAGCCGCGCCAGCAGCCCCTCCGCGACCTTCCGGGCGTCCCCGACGATCCCGACCGTCACCTTCTTGGTCAGGCCGATCCGTGCCGGATTGATGTCAACCTGAATGATCTTGGCCCCCTTTGGCCAATAATCCAAGCCATAGCCCGGCAGGGTCGAGAACGGGTTCAGCCGCGTGCCCAGCGCCAGCACGACATCCGCTTCGGCAATCAACTCCATCGCCGCCTTGGAGCCATTATAGCCCAAAGGCCCGACAAACAGCGGATGCGACCCCGGAAAGGCGTCGTTGTGCTGATAGCCGACGCAAACCGGCGCCGTCAGCCGCTCTGCCAGCGCCATCGAAGCCGGTATGGCCCCGCCCAGCACCACGCCCGCCCCGTTCAGGATGACCGGGTTCTTGGCCTCGGCCAACAGCTTGGCCGCCGCCGCCAGCGCCTCCTCGCCACCCGAAGGCCGCTCGAATTCCACCACCATCGGCAGGTCGATGTCGATGACCTGGGTCCAGAAGTCGCGCGGCACGTTGACCTGTGCCGGGGCGCTCGCGCGCTTCGCGTTCACGATCACCCGGTTCAGCACCTCGGCCATCCGCGACGGGTCGCGCACCTCTTCCTGATAGGCGACCATGTCCTTGAACAACGCCATCTGCTCGGTTTCCTGAAACCCGCCCATGCCGATGGTCTTGTTGGCCGCCTGCGGGGTGACCAGCAACAAGGGCGTGTGGTTCCAATAGGCCGTCTTGACCGCCGTGACGAAATTGGTGATCCCCGGCCCGTTCTGCGCGATCATCATGCACATCTTGCCGCTGGCCCGGGTGAACCCGTCGGCCATCATGCCCCCCGAGCCTTCGTGGGCGCAGTCCCAGAACGTGATGCCCGCCTTGGGGAAATTGTCCGAAATCGGCATGAAGGCCGAGCCGATGATACCGAACACATGCTCGATGCCATGCATCTGCAGGGTTTTGATGAAAGCCTCTTCGGTGGTCATTTTCATGGGTCGCACTCCTGTCGGTTTCAGCCCTTCTAACCCCCGGGCACCTGCGCCCTTAGGGCCAGCACACCCGCCTGGATAAGTCCAGATGTCCCGGCCGGCACCCGCCCGTCAAGCGCAGCGCTAGTCCAGCCGCCGCACCGCCGCCGCGATCCGCGCAATCCCCTCCGGTATCTTCGTGGCAGCGATGGAGCCATAGCCCAGCCGGTAATGGCGCGCATCCGGACGCGACGGGTCGAAAAACGCCCGCCCCGGCTCGATCAGCACCCCGTCAGCCCGCAGCGCCGTGGCCAGGGCTTCGCTGTCCACCCCCGCCCGCATCCAATAGCTCGATCCACCGAACCCGCCCTGCCCCGCGACCTGCAACCCATTGGCTACAATGGCTTCCTCCATCACCTGCCGTCGCCGCTTGAAGGCCCCGCGCATCCGGTTGACCATCGCGTCATAATGGCCAAGGCTCAGAAAATAGGCCATCGTCCGTTGGATATGCCCCGGCGGGTGGCGCAGGCTCATCAACCGCAGCGCCCGCGCCTCGCGGATGAAACTGGGCGGGCCGACCAGATAGCCCAGCCGCATCCCCGGAAACACCGATTTCGAGAACGATCCCGCGTAAACCACCCGCCCCTCGGCATCGAGAGATTTCAGCGCGGGCGAGACCGGTTTCAGGAACGACATCTCGAATTCATAATCGTCCTCGACGACTATGAACCCTTCCTTTTCAGCCGCTTGCAACAGGGCCAGCCGCCGCTCCAACGGCATGGTGGCATTGGTCGGGCATTGATGGCTGGCGGTGGTAAAGACCACATCCACGCCCCGCGGCACCCCACCCGGCGGCAATCCCCCGGCGTCCACATCCACTGGCACGACCTCTGTGCCGCTTGCCTCAAGGATGGCCCGCAGCCCCGGATAGCCCGGGTTCTCCATCACCGCCCGCCGCCCCGGACCCAGCAGGCAAGCCGCCGTGATCCACAGCGCATTCTGCGCCCCCAGCGTCAGCAACACCTCGTCCTCCCGCGCCGCAATTCCCCGACGCGGCAGGATCTGGCGCAGCACATGGTCGATCAGCAAGGGATCGTCCCGCTCATAGTAGTCCGAGGTCATCGCCGCGAAATCCCGCCGCCCCAAGGCGCGAACCGCGCAAAGCCGCCAGTTCTGGTGATCAAAAAGGCTGGCATCCGCCTGCCCATAGATAAAGGGAAACTCGAACCGCTCCCAGTCCTGCGGCCGCTCCACCCCGCCCCGTCCCGAAAACCGCTGCCCCGAAAGCCGTGCAAAATCAGCCGCTTCCGCCCGCGCCGCCCGTGCCGGCAGTTCCGACGCCAAAGGCGCGCTGTCAGAGATGTAATAACCCGACCGCCCCTTGGCCGTCAGATAGTCCGCCGACACCAGTTCCGCATAGGCCAGCGTCACCGTCAGCCGCGACACCGCCAGATGTTCGGCCAGACCCCGCGACGAGGGCATCTTCTGCCCGGCCCGAAACCGCCCCGCAAGCACCCCTTCCGTCACCATCTGACGGATGCGCTGCTGCAACGTCCCCCGCGCCGCAGGCGGCAGCACAAAGGCCTCAGCAGGGATCAACACGGCGTAACCCCTTTGAATTCCGCTATATTCCCCCCCGATTTGCACCTTTGCAAATACTCCACGGGGGGTGTGGGGGGTGTGAAACCCCACACCTCGGCCAGTGTCAGTTGAACACCTTGATCAGCGCCCGGTCCACCGCATCGGTAATGTGGTCGATATTGTCCGCCGTCGCAATCAGCGCGGGCGAGAAGCACAGCGTGTTGTTCAACCCGTTCAGCGAGCGGTTGGTCATCCCGATGATGACCCCCTGCGCCATGCAGTCCGCCACGACAGCAGCCACCTTCTTCTCGTCCGCCGCCTCCTTGGTCACCCGGTCCGCCACCAGTTCCGCCCCGCAGAACAGGCCCGCCCCGCGCACATCGCCGATCACCCGGTGCTTTTCCATCAACCCGCGCAGATTGGAGCGCAACCGCTCGCCCATCGCGATCGTGTTGTCCAGCAACCCCTCATCCTCGATGATCCGCATATTCTCCAGCGCCGCCGCCGGTCCCGCCGTGCAACCGCCAAAGGTCGAGATGTCGCGGAAATAGGACATCGGATCCGATGGATCGTCCTTGAACTGCTCGAAAATCGCCTCCGTCGTCACCGTGCAGGCAATCGCGGCGTAGCCCGAGGCGACCCCCTTGGCCATCGTCACAAAGTCCGGCTTGATCCCGTAGTTCTGATAGCCGAACCAGACACCCGTCCGGCCAACCCCGCAAACCACTTCATCTATGTGCAGCAAAATATTGTATTTCTTGCAAATCTCGCCAACCCGCTCCCAGTATCCCTTGGGTGGCACGATCACGCCACCGCCCGCCGTTACCGGCTCCAGCACGATGGCCCCCACCGTATCCGGCCCCTCGCGCAGGATCACCTCCTCGATCGCATCCGCCGCCCGCTCGCCGTAATTCGCGACATCCCACTGCTTGCGGTATTCCAGGCAATGCGGCACCTCAACGAAACCGGGCGTGAAGGGCCCGTACTGCATCGCCCGCTGCGGCTGACCCGCGCTCGACAAGGCCGTGATCGTCGTCCCGTGGTAATCGCGGTCCCGGTACAGGATCTTGTACTTCTTGCCGCCATGGTGCCGGTGCGAAATCTGACGCACCATTTTGTAAACCTTTTCATTGGCTTCCGAGCCGGAGTTCGAGTAGTAAACCCGCGTCAGCCCCGGCATCTTTTCAATCAGCCGCTTGGCAAAGTTCGACCCCGGGATCGACCCTGCCGAACCTGCGAAATAGTTCAGCTTGACCAATTGCTCGTAAACCGCCTTGGCAATGGTTTCACGGCCATAGCCGACGTTGACGGTCCAGACCCCGCCCGACACGGCGTCGATATGTTCCTTGCCCTTGGCGTCCCAGACCTTGATGCCCTTGCCCTCGACGATGATGCGCGGGTCAATCGTCTCGAACGGCTTGTGCTGGATCAGATGGTGCCAGATATGGGCGCGGTCGGCCTCGATCACGCCGGTCATGTCGTTGGTTGCGTCAGTCATGTCATGGCTCCCCTGGGATGCGAATCGCCGAACCGGGGCGCTTCGCCCCTTTCAGCCCAATTTGCCCCATCATCAGCCTTCCGTCCATCCCGCGTTATGGCCAGAGAGCCCGGGCTGATAACGCCAGATGCGATCGCCCGATCTGCAAAACCCGGAAGCCTTTCCGTGATTGCGGCAATTGCCCTTGGCCCCGGAACGCGGCAAGGTCGCACCAACAAGGGGGGCCAATGGACATCAACTGGATCGCCGTCGATTGGGGTACGTCCAACCTGCGGGCCTGGGCCATGGGGCCACAGGGTCCGCTGGCTCAGGCGACCTCTGACGACGGCATGGGCAAGCTCAAACCCGACGAATTCGAGCCTGCCCTGCTCGACCTCATCGCCCCCTGGCTGACCGCGCCCAAGACGCAGGTGCTGGCCTGCGGCATGGTCGGCGCCCGGCAGGGCTGGCGCGAGGCACCCTACCGCCAGACCCCCTGCACCCCGGTTGACGCGGCGGGCATCCTCCATGTCCCGACGCAGGACCCCCGCCTGACCT
>JANMCI010000320.1:0-3995 GCA_031361245.1 Rhodobacterales bacterium | reverse complement strand
GAGACCTCTCATGCAACTCGGCATCCTCTACATAGCGACCACCGCGATCTTTCTGATCCTCGATGGCATCATGCTGACCCTGGTGATGAAGCCGCTCTTCACCCGCCACATCGGTGCCCTGCTGATCGAGCCGATCCGCGGCGTGCCCGCGCTTCTGTTCTATGCGGCATATGTGGCGGGCCTGATCTACCTCGTGTCCTGGCCCGACCTGAAAACCGGCGCACCGATCCTGATACCCGCCGCCATCATCGGCGCCATGGCCTACGGCACCTATGAATTCACCAGCTATGCCATCATGCGCGACTGGCACCCGCAAATGGTCATCACCGACCTGCTCTGGGGCACCATCCTCACCGCCTTCGCCGCCTGGGCCGGGGTGGCCGTCACACGGGCCATCACCGGCTGAGCGCTGGGCCCCCGGGTCGGCGCCCATGTCACGCACCGCTCCTCTGAATAACCGGCGCCCGCTTACAGCTGTCCGGGTGCATCACCGCTCCCCCGGCGCGCTTCCGGCCGGGCGGTGCGAGGACCCACGCACCCCGCCGCTGCACCGGGCCTTGCGCCTGATCGGGGGCTGGGGGAAGGTTGCGGAATGCGCCCGGCCCCCACCTCCAAAACCGTTCCCCTGATCATCGCCGTCGCCCTCCTGATGGAGAATATCGACGCCTCGGTGCTGGCCACGGCGCAGCCGGATATCGCGCGGGATTTTGCGACGGACCCCATTCATCTGAAGCTGGTGCTGACCTCCTATCTTCTGGCGCTCGCGGTGTTCATCCCGGCCTCGGGCTGGGTGGCCGACCGCTATGGTGCGCGCACGGTGTTTCGCTGGGCGATTGCGGTGTTCACGCTGGGGTCGGTGGCCTGCGGTCTGTCGCAGGGCCTGGGCCAACTGGTGGCGGCGCGTGTGCTGCAGGGCATCGGCGGGTCGATGATGATGCCGGTGGGGCGGCTGATCCTGCTGCGCGCCGTGCCCCGCGATGGCGTGGTAGAGGCGCTGGCCTGGCTGACCGTGCCCGCCCTGATCGGCCCGGTGATCGGCCCGCCCCTTGGCGGCTATTTGGCGACCTATTGGGACTGGCGCTGGATCTTCTGGATCAACGTGCCGCTGGCCGTGCTGGGTGTGGGGCTGGTCTCGGTCCTGATCCCCAATGTCCGCGCCGAGGAAGGACGGCCCTTCGACGCCAGGGGCTTTCTGCTCATCGGCCCCGGCCTTGCCGCCTTTCTGACCGGCGTGACGCTGGCGGGGCTTGGCCTGACCTCCGCTCCGGTGATCCTGACGCTCAGCGCGACGGGGCTGCTGCTGATCCTCGCCTACATCCGCCATTCGGGCCGTGTGGCCGAGCCGATCCTTGACCTCAGCCTCCTGCGCCTGCCCAGCTTTCGGATCGCGGCCATCGCCGGCACGCTGTTTCGGGTGTCAGCCGGGGCGCTGCCGTTCCTTCTGCCCCTGATGTTCCAGCTTGGCTTTGGCATGACGGCCTTCGCGGCGGGCCTTTTGACCTTCATCTCGGGTGTCGGCGCGATGCTGATGAAATTCGCAGCCCAACCCCTGCTGCGCCGGTTCGGCTTTCGCCGCGTGCTGGTCGGCAATGCCGTGGTCGCCGCCGTCCTGATGGCCGGCCCCGGCTTCTTCACGGCCACGACATCCGCCGCCCTCATGCTCGTGGTCCTGTTTGTCGGCGGCTTCTCGCGCTCGCTGCAATTCACCGCGATCAACGCCATCGCCTATGCCGAGGTCTCCTCCCCCCGCCTCAGTCAGGCCACGACCTTTGTCGGCGTGCTGCAGCAGCTCTCCGGTTCGGTCGGCATCACCCTGGCCGCCATGGTGCTCGAAGCAACCGGCACCCTGCGCGCGACCTCTTCCACCGACATCGGCAACTTCCCCGTCGTCTTCGCCGTCATCACCGCCCTCGCGCTGGCCTCTGCCCTCGCGTTCTTGCGCCTGCCCCGCTCTGCGGGATCGGACCTTGTCCGCCGCTGACCCCGGGGCACACCCCCCTGCAATTGCACCTTTCCAAATACTCCCCGCGGAGCGACCCTGACCCGCCAAAAGAGCCTCCGGCGGGAGTATTTCAAAAGGTGCAATTGCAAAGCGCCGCATTGACAGGCCAGAGGTTCAAGGCGAGTCTGGCGGCAAATGTGAGGGTGATCATGGAAATCAACGTCAGTTTCGAGCGGCCCGACGAAGGCCCCAAGGCCGGGCCGGTCACGGTGGGCTGGTTTCTGACCTCGGACAAGGGCGCCGTGCTTTATGATCCGCCCGAACGGCTGATCTTCCGCCAGACCAACAAGGCCCACGCCAAAAGCGCCAGCCGCTGCCCGGCGGTGATCCAGTTGGAAAGCCGCTATTTCGTGGTGAAATGCCCGTTCGACATCCAGATCGGCTTTGGCCGCGACGACAAGGGCAAGGCGCATCTGATCAACCGCGCCGGGGTCGCCTCACCGGTGCGCGGCAACAAGCTCAATGAGCTTCTGACGCTGGTGAACGAGGCCGAGTGGCGCTATCCCGACCGCCCCACGGTCCAGATGGTGCTGCCCTACTGCTTCATCGCCGATGAGCTGGTCTATATCAATCAGATCGGCACCTTCGCCCATTACCGCCCAAGCCCGCTGCCCGGCACGATCTTTGGCGGCCGCTTCCCGCTGAACGCCTGGCCCCGCCCGCTGATGTGGGCCTTTGAATGGCACGAGCCGGAAAAGGACATCGTGCTGCGCCGCGGCGAGCCGCTGTTCTATTGCCAGTTCGAAGCCGAAGGCCCCGACCGTCCCGTCCAAGTGGTCGAGGCCGAGCGGACGCCCGAATTGTCCAAATACATGGACCAGATCGGGGGCGTGGTGAACTACGTCAACCAGACCTTCAGCCTGTTCAAAGCCGCCGAAGCCCTGCGCCCGCCGAAACTGCTGACCCCCAAGGCCAAGTGATGCGCTCCTCGCTCGAGGTTTACGACCTCGCCACCGGCCGGACCCGCGTGGTGCTGCAAAGCGACGAGGTGATCGAAGCCCCGAACTGGCATGCCAATGGCTGGCTTCTGGTCAACAGCGCCGGCCGGCTCTTTCGCGTGCCGCTTGATGCGCCCCGCCTCATCCCGATCGACACCGGCGCGCTGACCCGCTGCAACAACGACCACGGCTTTACCCGTGACGGCACGGTAATCCTGTTCTGCAGCCACCGTGACCACGGAGCGGAGATCTTCCGCCTCTCCCTCACCGGCGGACCCGCGCGCCTGATCTCGCCCCAGCCGCCCAGCTGGTTCCACGGCACTTCACCCGACGGCGCTGGCCTGACCTATGTTGCCGCCCGTGGCGGCAGCTGGGTGGTGGATGTCTACACCATGCCCTTTGACGGCAGCGAAACCCGCCTGACCATGGGGAACGGTCATTCCGATGGCCCGGAATACTCGGCCGACGGTCGGCGCATCTACTACAACTGCGACCGTTCCGGCCACGCCCAGATCTGGGTCATGAATGCCGACGGCACCGGCCAGCGGCCCCTTTTCACCGACACGCAGGTGAACTGGTTTCCCCATCCCTCGCCCGATGGCCGGCACCTGTTGTACCTCGCCTATCCGCCCGGCACCCAAGGGCACCCGCGCGACCTTGCCGTCGCCCTCTGCCTTTGCGCCCCCGATGGCACGCACCGCCGCCGCATCCTTGAACTCACCGGCGGTCAGGGCACCATCAACGTCCCGTGCTGGTCGCCTGACAGCACCGCTTTCGCTTTCATGCGCTTTGCCTTGCCTCAGACTGCTCCAGACACTACCTTCCCCTGAACACAGGAGAACCTCATGCCAGCCACCCTCAAAACCCTGATCGACGCCGCCAACGCCGCCGTGCCCCGCGTGACCGGGGCCGAGGCGCAAGCCAAGGTCGCCGCCGGAGCGGTCCTGCTCGACCTCCGCGACAGCGCGGAACTGGCCGCCACCGGCAAGGCCGCAGGCTCGCTCCACATCCCCCGCGGCTCGCTGGAATTCAAGGCCGACCCCGCCTCGCCGACC
>JANMCI010000277.1:0-4625 GCA_031361245.1 Rhodobacterales bacterium | reverse complement strand
AAGATCACGCCACGCAATGGCTCTGGACTTACAACAACGACCGCCCGAACATGGGTATAGGCGGCATCACACCCGCCCAGAAACTGAAAATGGCCGCGTAAGTTCTACGAATGCACCCCGTTAAAAATGGGGGGATTACCAGTCCTCCATGAAAAATCGGTGCCCTCGTACGGACGGGTATGATGAAATGCTGCCAAAGCCATTGATTCGCAACACTTTTGTTCAATGGAGCGTCTCGCCCTCTCTGAAGGTTGTCCCCGCAGGCGGCATGACCATCAGTTGGAGCGGCGCTTGGCGAAACTGTTCCATGGGCGCTGAAGGCGGACAGATGATGGAGGCTACGACGGCATTCCGGGCTGATCCGATGGCCGGATCAATGCTTGGCGATATCTCGGATGAAGAAGCGATGATGAAAATCATAGCTGACTGTGAAAAGATGCCGGAGATGACGCTGATGGATAGCATGCACATGAACATGTGATGCGGGACATGTCCTGCGGGGTATATACTTGGGTACCATTGTCAAAGCGGGAGAGTCGTTGTCGCCAACCTAGCGATACCTACTCTTCTGCTATTTTCAAGCGTGCTTTGCGATGCCATCACCTCACATTCCCCGTGCCAAACTCCAAAGTTCTGCTGAACGGCGAGGTGCTCTGGCACCTAGAAGTGCAAGACAGGCTTTCGCATTTCCCGTCATTTTCGGCAAGGATTGCCGCGCTGAATGAGAGTTTCGGACCAGCGTTCGCCCTGGTGCGCGGGAAACTGCTGGAAGGGATCAAGTGACCTTCGTTCACGCTGACTTGACTGGACATCGTGGCCGGTATCCGCGCCGTTGATGGTGAGGGCATATTATACCGCAGGACTGCGCTGCGGTAAATCTCAGCGAAAGTGATGCGCATGTTCACGAGACGCCATTTCATCCTAACAACAGTCGCTCTGTTCTCTCCGCCGATTGCCGCCCCGGTCTTTGCATCGACGCATCTGCAGGACCAATGGGCCGTCTGGGATGCCCAAGTGACACCATCTGGCTACGACCCCGCGGCAACCAACCCTTGGGGTTTGCATCCGCGCCTGCTTCCGACTTTGGTTGAAGCACGTGATGGACTGGTGCCAGGCGATATCCATGTGGATGCAATTGCGCGATACCTGTATCATATTCAGCGGGATGGAACGGCCATGCGCTATGGTGTCGCCATCGGTCGTGACGGCCTCTACGAGCCTGGGACCTATACGATCCGGCGCAAGGCAAAGTGGCCAAGTTGGACGCCGACACCTGCAATGATCGAGCGCGAGCCAGAAATCTACGCAAAGTATATCGACGGGATGGCACCCGGGCCGGCGAACGCCTTGGGATCGCGCGCGCTCTATCTCTATGTCGGCGAGCGCGACACCTATTTGCGTATCCATGGCACCCCCCTCCCGCGTTCCATCGGCAGCCGCGCGAGTTCGGGGTGTGTGCGCATGGTGATGCCGCATATCATTGATCTGTTCGATCGGGTCGATACAGGCGTGACCGCGCATCTTTACCCCGCAGAAGAGGGCAATGTGACGACCACCGCCTGACGGTGCTGCTAAACGGTGCGTGCCACGACAATGGAATTTTGTAAGAGTCTGCCGTGCAGCGCCATGCAAATGGGTCGCGATGACGTCAGCCAGAGGCCAGTGGCTTGCCTGCGGATTCTGTGCAGATCGGCCTTCCCTCTACCGTCCGCAATGGCAGCATAGTTGTTTCAACAGGTCCGACGTGGCGATACCAATAGCAGCCGTCTTCCGGCTTCAGGATCACCTCCTGAAGGTTCTGATAGGGTGCCGCGATCAGGGCCACTCCTTCCGGCAACTCATTGATGGAACCTGTCGACTTGTCGGTCGCCGGAGCGACCGGGATGGAGCATGCCCCCAGAGCCAGCAAGATACCTGAAAGTAGAATGGGCCGAAATCGTTTCCTGGCAACCGGCGAGGCGCTGTCCATGCGCGCAGATGCCATAATTGAGCTTATCGGCCTGTCAATGTCGGTTGGCAGCATAGGATACCCTCTTTTATTGTTTTGTCGCATTCTGGATCGCAACTGCATGACTTTAGCCAAATGCTGTGTGGATCATACCCTGATCGGCCCCATTTCCGGGAAAAGCTCGGGGCATTCGCGGGCGCATTTGTTTTTCAGAATGATGTAGACCAGATGCAGGGTCGCCAGCCCCGCCAGCAGGCAGAAAAACGAGATGTAGGCGTAAGTTAGCAAAGTCATGTCGATCACCACAACGGCCGCCAGTGTCAGCGCGAAATGGCGCAGATGCAGGTAGCGCGACATGGCGGGCGGCACGACGATCAGGAGGACATAGATCACATTGGTCCATGTGCGGGGCATCATGTAATCCAGCCACAGCGACTTTTCATAAGCGAGCGACTGGTTATTGATTTCGACCACGATCATCTCGGAATGCAGTCCGTGCGGAACATAAAGCAGCACGCCGAACCCCAGTCCGATCAGAGCAAAGATCAGGAACAGCGGCTTGCGCGGGCTGTCTGGGGGCTCGATCACATACATCGAAAACGGCACCCAGACTGGCCACATGCACCATGTGAAAAAAATGAATCCAAACGCCCCCCAAAGCACCTGAAACGGGTTGTCTGCGGTCATTCCCAGCCAGACGTTGCCCTCCATGAACTGTTGCAGGCCCGCAAACAGCGGCAGCAGGGCCATCGGCACATAGCGCCAGTTTTTTCGCGCCGCGATGATGGTGATGGCTGTGCCGCCGACCACCAGAAACACGCTGGCGACAAAGCTGACCTGGGCGGAAAGGCACATGCGGCTACCCCTTTGCCGTTTGCGACGGAGTGTCGACAGCAGGGGCCGACTTTGTATCGGCGACCTGCCCGGCTGGCCGCAACCCCTCCAGCCTGGTGCGCTTCAGCAGGAGCGCGTTGATGGCAACCAGCGCCGAACTGCCCGACATGGCCAGCGCCGCCACCTCGGGGCTAAGCACGAAGGGGTAAAACACCCCTGCGGCCACCGGAAAGGCGATCAGGTTATAGCCCGTTGCCCACCACAGGTTCTGGTGCATCTTGCGCAGGGTGGCGCGCGACAGGGTCATCGCACCGACCACGTCATAGGGGTCACTTTTCATCAGCACCACATCGGCGCTTTCAATCGCCACATCGGTGCCCGCCCCGATGGCAAAGCCGACATCGGCCTGGGTCAGCGCAGGGGCGTCATTCACCCCGTCGCCCACCATGCCGACCTTTTCGCCCTGGGCCTGCAATTCCTTGATCTTGTCGGCTTTCTGGCCCGGCAACACATCGGCCAGCACGATGTCGATGCCCAGAATACTGGCGATCTTTTTGGCGGTGCCCGCGTTGTCGCCGGTCAGCATGGCGACTTTGACGCCCTGTTCATGTAGCTTCTTGATCGTGGCAATCGCCGTCGGGCGCGGCGCATCGGCGATGGCGATCAAGCCCATCAGCTTACCCGCGCGGGCGACATGGATCACCGTGCGCCCGTCGCCTTTCAGAGTTTCGGCCTGTGCTTCCAGCCCGCCAAGGCTGATCTTCTGGTCATCCATCAGCCGCCGGTTGCCCAGATAGACCGGCGCGCCGTCAATGCTGGCACTGGCCCCCTTGCCCTCGATGTTCAGGAAATCTGCCACTTTCGGCAGCTCCAACCCCTTGGCCCGCTCGACAATCGCCAAGGCCAGCGGATGATCCGACCCTGCATCCACCGCCGCCGCGACTTTCAGGATATCGTCGGGCGACACATCCGGGGCGGCCACCACATCGACCACCTTGGGCTGGCCCATGGTCAGGGTGCCGGTCTTGTCGAATACGATCACGGTTAGCTTGGTCGCCTCCTCCAAGGCGGCGGCGTTCTTGAACAGGATGCCGTTTGCAGCCCCAAGGCCGGTGCCGACCATCACCGCCATCGGCGTCGCCAGTCCCAAAGCATCGGGGCAGGCGATGACAAAGACGGTGATCGAAAGGGTTACGGCGAACAGCAGCGGCTGGCCCAGCACCCAGAACCAGACCGCAAAGGTGCCCAGCCCGATCACAATCGCCGCCAGCACCAGCCATTGCGCCGCGCGGTCGGCCAGCAGTTGCGACGGTGCCTTGGAGTTCTGCGCCTCTTGCACCAGCTTGACGATCTGCGCCAGCGCGGTGTCTGCGCCCACCTTGGTCGAGCGGTATTTCAGCGTGCCGCTCTTGTTGATCGTGGCCCCGATCACCGTATCCCCCACCGTCTTGGTCACCGGCATCGACTCGCCGGTCAGCATCGACTGGTCGATGGTGGAGGTGCCTTCGGTCACTTCGCCATCGACGGGCAGCTTGTTGCCGGGCCGCAGCACAACGATATCGCCCAACACCACCTCGGCGGTCGGCACCTCGACCTCGGACCCATTGCGCAGCACCGTGGCCTTGGGCGGGGCCATGTCCAGAAGCGCCCGGATCGCTGCCGATGCCCCGGCGCGTGCGCGCATTTCCAGCCAGTGACCGATTTGGTCAGCTTGTCGCCGCGATACATCGCCTTGCCGCCATGCCCCGAGACCGGCCACGGCGTTCAGGAACGCACCCCCTGCGTTGGTATTCACCTCGATCAGCTTGGGGCTGTCCTCACCTAGATGAAAATCATAGCCCAT
>JANMCI010000276.1:0-15381 GCA_031361245.1 Rhodobacterales bacterium | reverse complement strand
CAGTGCGCAGGATGCAGTCTGGAAACGGGTCAATGCGGCACAGATATTTCTGGTAAAAATGCATCGTTGCCAGTTGGAACGCCGGATGCGAAAATGTTCCCGCAGCAATATGCGTAGCAAGTGCGGATTGATCCTCATCCGACAAGGTTCGGAACATCTCTGGGAAACAACTCGTGATTTGTTGGATCGAGGCGGAAGTTGACGCCAAGGTCGCAGATCTGATGCCCGGTGGCCGTCGCACAAGGTATTCGATCGTGACGAAGCCGCCCCAACTTGACCCAAGAATATGACATTGGGAAAGGCCAAGGGCAGCGCGCACTTCAGCGACTTCGTCGGCAAAACGTTCAATTGTCCATAGGCTTAAATTGTCCGGGTGATCCGATCGACCGCAGCCCAATTGATCATAGAAGATGACGGGCCGATCTTTAGACAAAACCTCATAAGACTCTAGATAGTCATGCCCCGCACCCGGACCGCCATGGACAATCAGGATCGGAAAGCCTGGACCGCCGTCAATCTTTTTAGTCCAGATGTGATGTCCACTCGCAAGCTCTATCAGCTTTTCTGACATCGGCCCCGCTCCGGATGCGACGCCTGCAACCTAACAGAATTGTGATTTCAGTCAAGATTTCTCGTGGAACCGAACAGGGTTCCGAAATTGGATCAGCCTGGATGCCCCAGGCCGCACAGGGCCTCTTTGCGCAGTCCATGGCGCTGGGCTGGGACCGCGCCAAGGGCGGCTTCTTCTATACGCTGGACTGGAACGACGCCCCGGCCAAGCGCCAGAAGCTCTGGTGGCCCGCCTGCGAAGGCGCCGCCGCCGCCCATGTGCTGAACGAGCTTATTCCTGCTGACCCGGCTTACGAAGCCGCCTACCGCCAGATCTGGAATCTCATTACCACGGCCTTCATCGACCATGACCACGGCGGCTGGCACGAAGAACTGACCGAGGATCTGGTCCCCGCCACCACGCTGTTCCCCGGCAAGGGCGACATCTACCACGCCCTGCAAAAGCCTGCCTGATCCCGCTCTACCCGGCCGCCAGCGGCAGCCTGACGCAAGCGATCCTGCAGTCGGCGTGAACCAGAACTGGTCTACTGCGGTTTTTGTGCTCGAAAACCCTCGCGAACAGGATGGTCTTGCAACCTGACGCAACCCCAAACAGGCCGAAAAGGATGTGTTTGGTTGACCCGAGGTTTTCATCAAGTTTACCTTTTTTCGGGTCGAAAAAGAAAAGTGGAAATCGCGACTCAGAATGGAGAATGGCCAAGGGCCATCGCAGCCACATGTCGTCGGTGCCGGTGCCTTCTCACGTATACATTCGGATATGACCTCACCCCGTGACAGTCTGCTCCGCTGTGGCTAGCTTGGCACCATGGCGGGCGAGGACTGGACCGGCGCTGATCGGCTGATCGAGGTGAAAACCACGAACGGCTGGGAGCGCTCGCCCTTCCACATCAGCCGCAACGAACTGGAGGTGGCCGACGATTGCCGGGAGCATTGGCATCTGGTTCGCCTGTGGAACTTCGCGCGAGACCCGCGTGCCTTTGAAATCCGCCCTCCTCTGGGCGCCCATGTCACCCTGACCGCCACGAACTTTCAGGCGAGCTTTCAATGACCACGAAGGTCGGCCAGAGCCCCTGCTGGGCAGCTGCACGGTTATGTCATCTGGCGGCTTGCTGACGCGCTCTGCGCTGGCGCCCTTCGCGATGCAGTAAGAACAGAAGCACGTCGAATCAAACCTTACGCCACGCAAGTCGATGCAGCTGCCCGTTGGGTGTTGGACCCTGACTAATGCCCTACCGCTCACTTTTCCCTTGCGGTGTTCAGCGATCTGTTCGGCCTGCCTCCGGCGGCCAGGACGCTGTCCGGGAACGATCCATCAGGAACCAAACGTCGCTGGAATCGTTCTGCACTTGGGTGGACGGACACCGGCCTTGACGTAGCGTTGCGCCAGCCGGTCACGGGCCAAGGCCGAAAGGACATGACATGGCACTGAGCGCGAATTGGAAAGGATTTTTGAAGATCGCCGAGGTCAGCTGCCCGGTATCTCTTTACACGGCCGTATCCACCTCGGACCGGATCGCCCTTCACATGATCAACCGCGAGACCGGCCATCGGCTCCGGCGGCAGTTTGTCGACAGCGACACCGGGGCACCCGTCGAACGCGACGATCAGGTCAAGGGATATGAGGTCGCGCAGGGCGACTATGTCATGCTGGACCCCGCTGATGTAGAAGCGGCGGTGCCGCAGAGCGACAAGACGCTGGCAGTGTCGGCCTTTATCGGCTGCGACGAGATCGATCAGGTCTATTTTGACAAGCCGTATTACCTGGCACCCTCGGACAAAAACGCCGCCGAGGCGTTCGGTCTGATCCGCGAAGGGATGCGTAAAAGCAAGGTGGCAGCCTTGGCTCAGACCGTGCTGTTCCGCCGCGTGCGCAGCGTGCTGATCCGGGCGCATGGTGACGGCCTGATCGCCACGACACTGCATTTCGACTATGAAGTTCGATCCGCGACCGATGCTTTCCGGGATGTGCCCGCAGGTGACGTGAAGGGTGAGATGCTCGACCTGGCCCAGCACATCATCAAAACCAAGATGGGCAAGTTCGACATCTCGTCCTTCGATGACCGCTATGAAAGCGCCCTTGCCGATCTGGTCAAGGCAAAGCTTTCCGGCCAGAAAATCGAAACCCGCCCGGCACCGAAGGCTGACAAGGTCGTCGATCTTATGGCGGCGCTGCGGGAAAGCGCAGGGATGGCGGGAGCGAAGATCGCGGCCAAAGACCCGGCAGAATCGAAAACCGGGCCACGCCGAAAGGCGGGCTGACATGGCGCTGGAGGTCTATCGGACGAAGCGGAACTTTGCGACTTCGCCTGAGCCGAAGGGCGAAGCCTCTGCCAAGGCCGGCCAACGTTTTGTCATTCAGAAACATGACGCGAGACGGCTGCATTATGATTTCCGGCTGGAGGTGGATGGTGTGCTGAAAAGCTGGGCCGTCACCAGGGGGCCGAGCCTGATTGCTGGTGAAAAGCGTCTGGCGGTCCATGTCGAAGATCACCCGTTGGAATACGGCGGCTTTGAGGGCACGATTCCCAAGGGTGAATATGGCGGCGGGACAGTGATTGTCTGGGATCGCGGGACCTGGGCGCCTGTCGGTGATGCCACCAAGGGCTATGCCAAAGGCCATCTGGAGTTCGATCTGGCCGGTGAAAAGCTGCGGGGTCGCTGGAATCTGGTTCGGATGGCGGGCAAGCCCGGGGAAAAGCGCGAGAACTGGTTGCTGATCAAGGCCGATGATGCTTTTGCCAAACCAGAAACCGCTGAAGACATTCTAGATGCGCGACCGGACTCTGTGGCAACGGGCCGCAGCCTGGCTGCGGTCGCCGGAGAAGAACCGGGATGGTCAGCGAAAACCGGGCGCATCGATAAGGCGCGGCAGCCAAGGGCAAAGAAGCCGCCGGTCGAAGCCGCCGAGCAAACCCTTCTCGATCCGTCGCAGATCAAGGCTGCCCGGAAAGCCGTCATGCCGGGGTTCATCGAGCCGATGCTGTCCGCTTTGGTCACCACGGCACCGTCCGGCGAGCGCTGGCTGCACGAGATCAAGTTCGACGGCTATCGCCTGCAGGCCCGCATCGAACCGGGCCGGATCAAGTTGCAGACGCGCAGTGGTTTGGACTGGACCAAGAAGTTCGGCAAAAGCCTGCCCGCCAGCTTTCAGGATTTGCCTGTGGCCACGGCAATCATCGACGGCGAACTGGTGGTGGAAACCGATGCCGGTGGTTCAGCATTTTCGGCCTTGCAGGCAGATATCAGCGCAGGGCGCAGTGATCGGTTCGCGTTTTATGCGTTCGATCTGCTGTATCTGGACGGCTATGACTTGCGCGCCGCGACGCTGACCGACCGAAAGGCGTTGTTGGAGGCGGTGACTGCCAAGGCCGGGCCGGTGATCCGTTATAGCAGTCATTTCGCGGAAAGCGGTGCCATGGTGCTGCGCCATGCCTGCCGTCTGAGCCTGGAAGGCATCGTGTCCAAGCGGCGCGACGCGCCTTACCGCTCCGGGCGTGGCAAGTCTTGGGTCAAGTCGAAATGCTCGGCACGGCAAGAGTTCGTCATCGCGGGCTATGTGCCCTCGACTGTGTCGCGCAAGGCCATCGGCTCGCTGGTGCTGGGGGTTTATGACGGCACCGAACTACAGCATGTCGGGCGCGTTGGAACCGGTTTTACCGCCGCTGTTGCGGAGGACCTGTTCGCCAGGCTGGAACGGCTGCGCGTTACGTCTTCGCCTTTCGCCCATGGGCTTGCGGCGGATGCGTCGCGGCTGTTGCGCTTTGTTCGGCCTGAACTGGTGGCAGAGGTCGAATTCCGGGCGTGGACCGCCGATGGCCACCTGCGTCACGCCTCTTTCCGGGGGGTGCGAGGGGACAAGATGGCCAGCGAAATCATCCGAGAAACGCCGAAACCGTCCGCCACGACCGCGAAACCCCAGGCGCGGACGGTCAGGCTGACCCATCCTGACCGGGTATACTGGCCCGATGAAGGTGTCACCAAAGAGGGGCTGGCGGATTACTATGCCGAGGTCTGGCCGCAGATCGCGCCCTTCATCGTCGGTCGCCCGCTGGCGCTGCTGCGCTGCCCGAACGGCATCGCGGACGACACGTTCTTCCAAAAACACGCCTGGAAGGGTCTGAACCCCAACATCGTGCTGGTGAAAGACCCCAAGGATCCCGGCGGTGAAGCGCTGATCAGCATCCATGATCTCGACGGGCTGCTTGGCCTTGTTCAGTCGGCTGTGCTGGAGATTCACCCCTGGGGCTCGACCGTGGCGGACTGGGAACATCCCGACACGCTCGTCATGGACCTCGATCCCGGCGAGGGAGTGCCCTGGCAGGCCGTTATCGATGCGGCGGAGGAGGTTCGGCAGCGTCTTTCGGTCAGCGGTCTTGCCGCTTTCGTCAAGACGTCAGGCGGCAAGGGGCTGCATGTCGTGGCACCCCTGCGACCCAAGGCGGACTGGCCGACGGTCAAGTCCTTTGCCAAATCTTTCGCCGATGCCATGGCGGCAGACAGCCCGGCTCGCTACGTCGCGACGGTCACCAAGTCAAAGCGCAAGGGCAAGATCCTGATCGACTACCTGCGCAACCAGCGTGGCCAAACGGCGGTGGCGGCCTATTCGCCAAGGGCGCGGCCCGGAGCAGCGGTTTCGGCACCGCTCGATTGGGCCGAACTGGGCCCCGCCATCGGACCGGCCCATTTTACCATTGAAAACATGCCGACCCGCCTGTCGTCATGGACGAAAGATCCCTGGGACGGTTTTCGCTCTGCGGCGCAACCGCTTGAGGCCGTTGCCTCCCGGGGTAAGAAGGAAGCATGATGGGCGCCCGGCCTAAGCCTTCTTGCCTTCAGAGGCGATGCTTTTCTTCAGCGCGTCCATGATGTTGATGACGTTGCCGGAGGTGGTTTCGGCCTCGGCCTTGGCCCGTGCCGGGCGTTTGCGGCCCTTCTTCTTGCTGGCGATGATATCAAGCAGCTTGGCCTGAACCGGATCGTCCACCATTTCGGGCGTCCAGGGCACCTTGCGCGCCATGATCAGACGGGTGAGCAGATCCATCAGACCCGCATCCACCTTGTCCCCGGACGTTTGACCAAAATAGTCGGCTTCGTCCCGCACTTCGTCGCCATATCGCAGGGTCCATAAAATCATACCATTGCCCTGCGGTTGCAGCAGCACCGCCCGCTCGCGGCGATAGAGGACCAGCCTGGAAATTCCAACTGTTCCGGTGGAAGCCATGGCCTGCCGGATCACCGAAAACGCCTCCTCGCCCACCGGATCATTCGGCAACAGATAATGCGCTTGGTCATACCAGATCCATGCGATGCTGTCGGCTGGCACGAACATGTCGATGTCGATGGTGCGCGTGCTTTCCAGTGCTACCGCATCCAGATCGTCCTCCTCCAGCAGGACAAAATCATCCTCGCCGCGCGGATAGCCTTTGGCCTGGTCATCCTCCTCGACCGCTTTGCCGCTGACGGCATCGACATACTGGCTGATGACGCGGTTGCCAGTCTTGGCATTCAGCGTGTGAAACCGGACCTTCTCGTTGTCGGTCGTCGCCGGCATCATCGCCACCGGGCAGGTGACCAGCGACAGCTTCAGATAGCCTTTCCAGAACGAGCGCGGTGCCATGGCAAATCCCCCTGCTGACCGGAACAGAACGGTCATCTTGTGTCTTTGGTCCTGCCGACCCTGCTGGATCGGGTGGGCCGGCATTCCCCGGCCATCTCAGGGCAAAAGATCCGTCTTGCTCATGTTGGGATCAAGGTGCCTGCCCACACCGCCGGGCAGATCTTCGGGATCTGCGTTCTCCTGATCGCCATTATCGTTCGGATCATCGTCCTCCGGGTCATTCCCCGGCAGGATGTTGCCGTCATCGTCGATTGGCAGCGCATCCACGGGCGACCAGGGCAACTTCTCGTGACCCTTATCGAAGATCGGTTGCATGTCATCAGCGGGCAGATCGGGTTTGGGGTCATCGACGGACATGCGAGCATCCTTGAGCTAAATTAGCTGATGCCGGGACTGGTCATCAGCACCATCAACGACGACGAGACCCAAATAGTTCCCTTGCAAAGTCGTCGAGCGCTCCGCACTTCAGCGCTTGGCATTTGCTCGAGTAGCGAAGGTTATCATAGCACTCAAACCAAGGCGAACGGCCCAGACTCCAGGGGAGCGCCAAGCTGGAGCCTTGCCAGCGCAGCTCTACTCGCCGCTGCTAAAATACCAAGGATGGCCCCTATTGCCTCGCTGACGCGCTCTGCACCGGTGCAGATCGTCGGGCTAGGCTCCTCAGCCGACAAACAACCGGTTGCATGCAGCCACAGCCAGCGCCGGACAATGCGCCAGACAGCATCTCGGTCCGACGGCATAGGGATCAATACCGTCAGTCTGCGTGCCGACCATAAACGAAGCGTTCCCGTCAAGGGAGAGCCGTGCACGCCTGGTCAGCTTCGGGCGCCGGATTGGGTGGATCCGCCTGAACTTGTCGCAAGTCGGTCAAGGAATGGCTCGATCGCCAGTCAGGAATGGGTCGGTCGATCCCGATCCAAGAATGCGAAGTCCTAGATTTTGGTCACTATCACCATGGGGATCGGTTTGGAGGGCGGCACGATTTGGTGCCCTATGCTCCTCTGCTCGCGAACCTACAAACGCCGTCACTTCCTCGGACCGTATGGACGACTTCGCCGCCGGGTCGGTTCTTCCCCTTTCCCGGCGCATTGTGGGTAACGCACACATAGAAAATCGCCGTAGCGCCCTTTTCGCGGCACCAGCCAGCCGTCCGAACAACTCGGACAGGAGGGGAAAGTCGCATTGCAGGAGCTGCAGCGCGCTTCTGCACCCGGTTGAGACTTACGCGGCAGTGACCTGCTGCAGTGAGGGCAAGATGGCAGGTCGTTTCCACACAGGACGGTATGCTCGCACCGATACCGTAGCCCGCCGGACGAGGTCGGCACAGGAACAAGCTTGCCGCCGCATTCCCCGCAGAACTGAGTTTCGGCCGGAGTGCCTCGCTCAGTCTGAACCTCATAGGCCGGGTCCTTCAGCAGTTCCTCGACGAACTCCGATGGCCTGGCTTCGGGCGCCAAGATCGTGAAGGTCTGCCGTGCCCGGGTCATTGCGACATACATCACACGGCGTTCCTCGGCATAGGCGAACCGCTCGGGTGTTGGCATGACCAGGTTGAGCAGCGGGTCGTCGGTGATCATTGACGGGAATCCAAACTGGCCACCCTCCGCGCTCATCAGGATGACATGATCGCCTTCCTGGCCCTTCGACCGATGGATCGTTCTGGGATCCAGGGTCAGGTTCGGAAAGGAATGCGACAATGCCGTCACGTTCGGCAATTGGCGATTGTTTCGCGCGAGGATCAGCACTTTTTGCTTTTTGCCAAGACACTGGGCCGCGATGATTGTCAGGACCTGCTGGAGCGGGTCTTCAGACTGCTGGCGCTGGGTAAAGATCACGTGGATGGCAGGGCTGTCTGAATATCTTCAGGCTGTTTCGGCGGCACCGTCACCAACAACCGCTTCCGGACCCGAAGCAACGCTCCGGCTCGATAGGAGAGTCACCAAGGCCCTTCTTGGAGCGGGCGTGACCCCTGTGACCAAAATATCACGGATGGCCTCTGGTGGCTCTCTACGGGACTTGGCGCGTGTCCTGCGATGGCACAAGCCTGCTAGGGCGATTGTGCGCCGGTCGCTGCTACATAGATGGCGTAAAGCGATGACGTGGCCGCGATGAAAAGCCGGTTCCGTTTGGGTCCGCCGAAGGTCAGGTTCGCCACCGCTTCAGGCACAAATATCTTGCCCAATCGCGAGCCATTGGGCGCAAAGCAATGCACGCCATCGGCAGCACTTGACCACAGGTTGCCCTCGACATCGACGCGAATGCCATCCGGCAGACCGGCGTCGATATGGGCAAAGACCCGGCCAGCCTTCAGCCGCCCGTCCGCGACATCAAATACCCTGATGTGACGGGGTGCTGCCGGATCGTGGCTGAAGGCGCTGTCGGCAACGTAGAGCTTGCTTTCATCCGGCGAGAAGACCAAGCCGTTCGGCTGGCCAAAGTCATCCGCCACTAAGACAATTTCGCCTGACGGATCGATGCGGTAAACCCCATGCGTCCCCTGTTCGGGCGCGGCCCGGTAACCTTCATAATCCGAAAGGATTCCATAGGTCGGGTCGGTGAACCAGATGCTGCCATCGGAATGCACGACAACATCGTTGGGCGAATTGAGCCTTTTGCCCTGAAACCGATCCGCCAGCACCGTGATGGCGCCGTTCGCCTCGGTTCGCGTTACCCGCCTTGTGCCATGTTCGCACGAAACCAGCCGCCCTGAGGCGTCGCGGGTATGGCCGTTGGCAAAGTTGGATGGGCTACGAAAGACCGATACCCCCTGTCCGTCCAGAGTGTTTGGCGACCAGCGCAAGATGCGTTGGTTGGGGATGTCGCTCCACAGCAGGCAACCAAGGTCGTTGAACCATACCGGCCCCTCTGCCCAGCGACAGCCGGTATAGAGCGTGTCAAGCCGGGATGACCCCACGATCAGATACCGAAAGCGGTCATCATCAATCTGATATTGCGAGCTGGTCATTCTCGTCTCCCCTTAACGCGCTTCGCCTGGACGGCCACTGGCCACAAGGATGACGCCGATTATGATAAGTCCGGTCATGATCAACCGCACCCCGGCGCCGAAGCCGTAGGTGTTAAGCATCGAAACCACCAGAAACATGAACAGCGAGGCGCCCCAGATGCCGGGCACATTGCTGTCCCCCCCGGCCACCGCAGTTCCGCCGATGACGACCACTGCGATCGAGATCAGCAGATATTCCGTCCCCATATTCAAGGCCGCCCCACCCGAGAAGCACGACAGCAAGGTGCCGCACAGGGCTGCCATGACGGCGCAGAAGATATAGGTGGCAAAGCGCGTGCCATCGACCGGAATCCCCGCCATTCGTGCCGCAGGCAGGCTTTGGCCAATCGCGGCGATCCAGCGGCCATAGACCGTGCGGTGCAGCACGATCCAAGCCAGAACCGACAGCGCAATGGCAATCAGCGCAACGTTGGGAATGCCGAAGGTCGCGGCAATCGCGAAATCCGCCAGAACGTCGGGCGGTTTTACCCGCAAGCCCCGGTTGGTCCAGATCGCGGTGGATTGGACAATGAAGCTCATCGACAGGGTCGCGATGATCGGCGGGATGCGCAGCAGTTTGATCAGGGTGTAATTTGCGATACCGACCCCAACACCGACCAGCAGCGTCACAGCCAGCCCTCGTAGGATCATGCCGTCCTGGGTGTCCATCAGCTTCAGCGAAATGGTCCCGGCCAGTGTCATCGTCGCAGGCACCGACAGGTCGATATTGCCCGGGCCCAGGGTGATGACGAACATTTGCCCGATCCCGACAAGCACCGAAAAGGCTGCAAAGGTCAACGCGGCCTGCGACAGGCCCTGCATGCTGGCCCCGGCAGTTACCGCTACCGTGGCGGCCCAGACCGCCAAAGCCGCTACAAACGACCAGACCCACGGCTTTGCGAACAGGGTTCTCATTACAGTGCTGCCCGGGCTTCGCGCCAGTTGAAGACCAGACGGAGCGCCAGAACCAGAATCAGGATCGCGCCCTGTGCCCCGATCTGCCAATCCGGCGAGATGCGCAGAAAGGACAGGAACGACCCCGCCAAGGTCAGGGTCAGCGCCCCGATCACCGCCCCGATGGGCGAAACCCGCCCGCCGATGAACTCTCCGCCGCCAAGGATCACGCCGGCAATCGACAAGAGCGTGTAGCGCAACGCGATATTGGCATCGGCCGAGGTGGCAAGCCCGACCAGCGCTATCCCCGCCGCCACCGCAAAGACCGCCGCCAGCCCGTAGGCCCCGGCCCGCGCCGCGATGACCGACCAGCCCGCTCGTTCGACCGAGCGCTGGTTGCCGCCGACGCCCCGGATCAGCACCCCGAAGGACGACCGCATCACCAGCAGATGCGCCAGCACCGCGATCAGGACCGAGGCGACAATCGCCATCGGCACCACCGGCGGTTTGGAGGTCATCAGCCCCCGGATCCAGTCCGGGGCAGCGCCTCCGGGCGAGGGCAGCAAGAGCACGGCCAGACCCGCCCAGACGAAACTCATCCCCAGCGTCACCACGATCGACGGCAGGTTGCGGACGTAGATCACCACCCCCATCGCCGCATAGACGGCAATCGCCGCAAGCAGGATCAGCACGCCCAGCACCGGCGTGTCATGCAGATAGGTCGCCGTCACGCAGGCGACAAAGCTGACAAAGGTCCCCATCGACAGGTCCAGATCGTTGACCGCCATGATCAGCATCTGCGCAATCGTCGCCAAGGCTATCGGAACGGCCAAGTTGAACAGCAGGTTTAGGCCGGTATAGCTCATCGCCCGCGGCTGCAGATAGAACACCCCTGCCAAAAGCAGCACCAGCGACAGGACCGGCACCAGCAAACGCAGGGTATCTGCGGAAAGCTTCATGTAGCGGCTCCCGCAAACGAGGCCGCGAGAATGGCCGTTTCCGAGATGGCGGCGCCGACCAATTCCTCGACAATGGTCCCTTCCCGGAACACATAGACCCGGTCGCACAGGCTCATTTCCGCCATCTCGGTCGAATACCACACGAAGGTGCGACCCGCGTCGGCCTCGGCGCGCATGATGCGGTAAACCTCCTGCTTGGTGCCGACGTCGACGCCGCGCATCGGGTCATCCATCAGCACAACCGGCGCGCGGGTCGAAAGGGCCCGGGCAAACAGGACCTTTTGCTGGTTTCCGCCCGAGAGCGACAGGATACGGTTTTCCATGTCCGGAGTGCGGATATCGATCCGGCTTTTCCAGTCGGAGCCGCGCCGCACCTCATCCTGATCACGGACAAACCCGCGGGTCGAAAGGTCGGGCAAGGCCGCAATGGTCATGTTGCGCAGGATGCTCCACAGATCGAAGATGCCGTTCTCGCGCCGGTCACCGGCAACAAAGGCCACGGCCGGGTCGCGGCGCGGCAGCCAGTTGGGGCTATGGTGTTCGAACAGCGCCAGAAGCAACCGGGTCTGGCCGTGCCCGCCAAGGCCCGCAAGCCCTAGGATCTCGCCGCGTCGCGCCGAAAAAGGAATCCCGCGCGGCAGGGTCAGGTTCAAAGCCGCTTCAGCCGCTCCCGGAAGGGGGCGGCGGGCCCCGGTAACGCCGGCAACACTCCCCATCGCCTCGACCAGCGAGGCATGGGTGAATTCGACCGCAGGGCGTTCGGCAATGATGCAGCCGTCTTTCATCACGACGATGCGGCTGGCCGCGGTCAGCACCTCGTGCAGGATATGGCTGACCAGAATGACCGAACCGCCCGAGGCAACAAAGCGGCTGACATGGGCAAGAAGCTGCGCCGCAAGGCCGGCATCCAGCGACGAGGTCGGCTCGTCAAGGATGACCAGACGCGGGCGGGTGCCGGCATCAGAAAAGGCCATGGCTATTTCGACCATTTGCCGGGCGGCAATCGACAGGCTGCCGGCGGTCGTCGTCACGTCGATGCCGTGGCCGGGAAATACCTGGTCAAGGCTTGCCGCGATGATGGATCGCGCGCTGTTGCGCCACCCCATGCCGTCCAGATCGCGGTGCATGATGCGGGTGTTTTCAATGATGCTCAGGTTTGGGCACAGCGACAATTCCTGAAACACGCAGCGCAAGCCGCGCTTGCGGGCGATGCCGATGCCATAGGATGTCAGGGGTTGGCCGTCGCCACGGACGGTCCCGCGTTGTGGGGTCAGGCCGCCGTTGATGACGCTGACGATGGTGGATTTTCCTGCACCGTTGTGGCCGACAAGACCGATGCATTCCCCCGGAAAAATCCGGAGCGAGACGCCATCCAGCGCCTTCACCTCGCCAAATCGCATGGCGACATCGGTTAGTTCCAGCACCGGCGGTTGAAGCACGGCATTCATCGGGCACGTCCAGTTGACAGGGAAACCTGCCGGGCGCGGCGGCCCGGCAGGTTCAGTTTCAGGTATCGGTGAAGCCTCAGTTCGCCCCGTCGATCACGGCGATGGCGTCAGCCTGGCTATATTCGACATTGGCCACGCCGCCCGCCTGGGTGTTCGCCAGGTTGGTTTCCAGATTGTCCTGATCGATGCGCAGGAAGGGCACGGTCAGGTCCTTGGGCACTTCCTTGCCGTCAAGGATCTGTTGCGCCACCCAGAACGCCAGCGTCGAGACGCCGGGCGCGATCGACACCGACATGGTGGCATAGCCACTGGCGTCTTTCTGCTCTTTCCACCATTTCAGTTCGTCCTCCCGGTTGCCCATGATGATGGTGGGGGTCGGGCGGCCCGCGGCGGCAAAAGCCTGGGCGGAACCGTAGCCGTCCCCGCCCTGCGTCACGACGGCCGCAATTTCCGGCAAGCTCGGCAGGATGCCGGCCACGGCCTTTTGCGCCACGTCCTGCGCCCAGTCGCCATGGACCGAACCGACCAACTTGAACTGCGGATTTTCGGCTACCCCTTCGGCGATGCCGGACGAGATGGCGTCATCGACGAAAACCCCGGCCAGTCCGCGGATCTCCAGCAGGTTGCCACCGGCAGGCATGGCTTTGGCGAGGTATTCGATTTCGCTCTTGCCCATGGCCTTGAAGTCCACGGCAATACGCCAGGCGCAGGGCTCGTCCACGATGCCGTCGAAGGACACGACGATGATGCCGGCATCGCAGGCTTCTTTGATCGCACCGTTGATCGCGGTGGGCGAAGCGGCGTTCACGACGATGGCGTCATAGCCTTGCAATATCATGTTCTGGATCTGAGCGGCCTGCTCGGTCGCCTGGTTTTCAGCGGTGGTAAAGGGGTCCGCGGCCGCGACAATGCCCGCAGCCACCGCCTCGCCGGTGATCTTTTCCCAGCTCGTCAGCATCGCCTGACGCCACGAATTGCCAGCATAGTTGTTTGAAAGCGCGATCTTTTTGGCGGCCGTGTCGGCCAGCGCCGGCATGGCGACGGCCAAAATGGTCGCGGAAATCAGCAGCATCCGTTTCGTGTTCATGTTTCTCTCCCTGATGACCATCTCAAGCTGGCGCTTCACGCCGCACAAGCTCTGCGTGATCCTGATTTTCGGCTGAAGGCTCCTCCCCGCAGCACGTTGACGATGGAACAGAATGATCGACCTGTATAGGCTCATTCAAACAAGGCAGATGCGGATAAACGCGACGCCCGTGCGAATTCTCGCAACTGGCGAGCGGGCTACTCAATAGGCTCGCGCCAGACTGTCTGGCATAGTCGGCGCGAGAGGACCAAGATATTACCTATTGCCCCGGATTCCGGGAAGTAGCCCGGTTCCTCTCGCAGAGGTCACTGCATCTCGTCGAAGGAGGTCGAGGAAACCGCGAGCCTGGAGACCCAGAAGCGCCGCCATGACATCCGGATCAGGTTCTGGATGCAGACGCTGCAAAAGCTCCGCGAGGATGGCGTCACCCTGTTCGGCGGCATCAGCCCGACACAACAAAATTGGGTCACGGCCGGTTCAGGTGTAAGCGGCTTTCCTTTCGTGTTGGCATTTTCCCAGCGCGAGGCTCGGGTGGAGTTGGGGTTGAGCCGCAAGAACACCGCCGAGAACAAGTGGGCCTTCGACCAGCTCTCATCAGCCAGGGAAAGCATCGAGACCGCGTTTGGCGCAGCGCTCGACTGGCGCCGCCATGACGACCAGATTCAGAGCCGCATCGTCTTCGCGCGATCCTTCGATGGTTTCAACGACGCAGATTGGCCCGCGATGGCCGAGTGGATGTCACAGAGCATCCGCAAGATGCAGGCGGCGTTCAAGGACCACCTTGCGAAGCTAGGCCGGCAAATCCGCACCCTCGATGAGGAGGCGAAGTAATGGCTTGGCTCGCCGCAAGCGACATCAAGGAAGGTGAAGGGTTGCCTGATCTCATCCATGAGAACGCGGTGCAGGCAGCCATAGGCACCTTGATGAAAAAGGTAGTCGTTGTCGACCATCTTCCGATAGACCTGCCAAGCCTCGACAAACAGTTCCTGCGACGGTGCCAAGGCTCCTGCTGGTCGATCCTCAACGAAGTTCGCCATTATGGCACCTCGCAAAAAGCGTTGAACAAACCGACATTCCCCAAGTGGTCTGCCGCTTGACTGCAAGATCGCTTGATTTTGCCTGCCGATCAAGCGTTCCGTGCCGCAGACAGAGCGCGGCGTTCATCAGAACGCTAGGATGAGTCCGGATCGGGCCGCGAATGCGAGCCACCTCGGTCATGCGGCCACGTTTTGCAGCACGACCGACAGACCTGTCTTGCCGCTTTCGTTAGGTTTTCGCCAATTTCGAGGTCACGCGCATGACGGCGGCACCCGTAATCGGCGGATGACCAATTCTATGATCTAGGAGCTGTGATCCGCTCCAGTCAGTCCCTATCTCGCGTCAGGCTCGAGCAGATGATGGCATAGTGCCCCCGGATGGGGTTGCGAACGGGTTCACATCAGCCTCCGCAAATCAGTTCGTCTCGCCCGTCACAAGTCCGCTGCGGTGGTTCGAAGCCTGCCGATAAACGGTCGAGCAGTCGTTCTGCTCGCCGCACCCGGTTTCCCAGGAATGGCTGCATCCCCGTCGGGGAACCAGTCGGTCGGTCCCGCCCCATGGAGACGAAGTCTTAGGTTTTTCGCATGATCGCGATAGGGATCGATTTTGCGTCCGGCAGCATTGGGTAATCCCCCCATTTTTAACGGGGTGCATTCGTAGAACTTACGCGGCCATTTTCAGTTTCTGGGCGGGTGTGATGCCGCCTATACCCATGTTCGGGCGGTCGTTGTTGTAAGTCCAGAGCCATTGCGTGGCGTGATCTT
>JANMCI010000270.1:0-8725 GCA_031361245.1 Rhodobacterales bacterium | reverse complement strand
AGCGAGCCGCGGCGCTTGAGCGCTTCATCATAGGCGGGCCAGTTCCGGGTCTTGTAGCCGGGGGGTGTGGGTCTGCTCAGGCAGCACAGCTGCCACGCTGGATTCACGAGATGAATCCCTCATGCGATTTGTGCAACAGAGACCCTACGAAACCGTCAGCGCTTTCGCGGGTAGGTCGCGCGCTTCCGAAAACGTCGAACAATGCCCTTCCTACAATCGAATTGCGGGCGTCCCCACGACTGACCAAGAACTGGTCAACCGTGTTCCTTCTAGCTTGCCGCATTAGCGCCCGCTATGCTGAACCCATGTCACAGTCCGAGATGACCTTTGGACCATTTACCTTTGACCCGAACCGCCGTCTGCTGACCAGCAACGGCACGGCGATTGAACTTGGCCATAGGGCAAACGTGCTACTTATGTCCCTTCTGAAGGCCCAAGGCACCCCGGTCACGAAGGCCGACCTGATGGAACTTGTCTGGCCGGGCACGGCCGTAGAAGAGGGCAACTTGACCGTTCAGATCGCTGGCCTTCGCAAATTGCTTGGCCCCGGGCTCCAAGGGCGAGGCTGGATCGTGACGGTGCCGCGCGTGGGCTACCAGCTGATCCTGCCGCAAGCACCTGGGCCAGAGATGCGCGAAACGCAGAAACCGGCACTCGCCGTGCTACCTTTCGCCAACCTGAGTGGCGACCCGGCTCAGGACTACTTCGCCGATGGCATTGTTGAGGACATCATCACCGCTCTGTCGCGTTTCAAATCCTTCGCGGTGATCGCCCGCAATTCCAGCTTTACCTACAAGGGCCAGGCCGTTGACGTCCGTCAGGTCGGCCAAGACCTTGCCGTGCGCTATGTCCTGGAAGGCAGCATCCGGCGCGCCGGCGACCGGCTGCGTATCTCGGCGCAACTGGTGGAATGCGAAGGCGGCCAGCATATCTGGGCCGAGCATTTCGACGGACAGATCGACGATGTGTTCGACTTTCAGGACCGCATCACCGAGAGCGTGGCCTTCGTGGTCGAGCCGCATATCCAGAGGGCCGAACTTGACCGCTCGCGCCGCGAACGGCCGGGCAGCATCGCGGCCTATGACCTTTATCTGCGGGCACTGCCAAAGGCCGAATTGGAAAGCGACGAGGGCTACTCCGATGCCCACCTGCTGCTGAGCGAAGCGCTGGTGCTGGAACCGAACAATTCCATCATTCTGGCCAAAATGGCTGCCTTTCTCGGCTACCGGTCCGTCCAGGGCCATTCACCGGTCGGGCCGGATGACCGTGCGCTTTGCGCCGAGCTGGTCCACCGGGCCCTGCTGCATGCTGGCGACGATGCCGGCGTTCTGGCCTATTGCGCCGACGCGCTGATGCATCTTGTCAAGGATTATGACTGGGCGATGTCGGCCATTCAATCTGCGGTAGAAGCCAATCCCAACAATCTTGACGTTGTCTGGCGCGCGGGCCTCGTGAACCTGCATTGCGGCTCTGTCGCCGACGCGCTGACGTATTTTCACCGGGCGATGCGGCTCAGCCCGCACGATCCGCTCGCCTATGTGTCGCTGACCGGGATTGCGCATTGCCATATGGTGCTGGGCGATTTCGACGCGGCGCTGACCTGGGCCAAAAGGTCGCTGACACTGAACCCGAACTATGTCTTTACCTACTGGATGCTGATCGCGTCGAACGCCCAGCTTGGCCGGATGGAGGAAGCGCGAAAGTTTCTGGACCAGTTCCGCACACTCGCCCCGGAGGTCACCATCGCCAGCATCTGGGCCGGGCAGCCGCAAAAAGACCCCTCCCGCTGCGCCGCCATTCTGGACGGGCTGCGGTTGGCCGGGCTGGCGGAAGCATGAGTGAGTTTGTCGCCCTTGGGGCCATTTCAGACCACGAAGTTCCATTCGAGCATTCGCGTCAAGCTCCGATGGTCTCATCCAGCAGCAGCATCCGCGGTGTTGACCGGATCGGCATTGAAGTGGCCCGACGTTTGGTGTGTGTGGATTTACACATCGCCTATACTGACGGAGCGCGGGAAGATGACGCAGAAAACAGGAAGTCCATCAAAAACCTGTCGACCTTGTCGCGCGTTCGGATTTTCAAGGCATCACACTTGCCACTTCTGCTGCAACCAAGCACATCTTGAGCCAACGGGTGACTTGAGCTTTGGGGCCGATAGACATGCTTATTAACATAAACCGCGCCACAAACATCGATGAAATTTCATTGCTGAATGCGTTGGAGACCGGTACGTTGGCGTCGGCTGCAATAGGTGTGTTTGATGAAGAGTCCACGTTGAATCCGCGGTTCCTCCAACTTGATTACGTGTTACTGCGACCGCACACTGGCTCAGGCACGTTCGAAACCCGCATTGCAATGACAGTCATGGTGCGTGAAAACCTGCTGGCCCTTATCTGTGGCCGCGCCCTTTTCACGCCGGTGTTGTGAACAAGATGAAAGCCATAGTCATCCACGCAGCGAAGGACTTGCGAATTGAAGATCAGGCGGTCGTGCCCCCCGGTCCCGGTCAGGTGCAAATCAAATTGGCCAAAGGCGGGATCTGCGGCTCTGACCTGCACTATTTCAACCACGGCGGTTTTGGTGCGATCCGATTGCGCGAACCGATGGCGCTGGGCCACGAGGTTTCGGGCTATATCACCGAGCTGGGGCAAGGGGTGACCGGCCTTGACGTTGGGCAATTGGTAGCGGTCTCGCCCTCGCGGCCCTGCTATGATTGCAAATATTGCCGCGGGGCGAATTTCAACCAATGTCTGAACATGCGGTTCTACGGCTCAGCAATGCCTTTCCCGCATATCCAAGGCGCGTTCCGCGAAGTGCTTGTGGCCGATGTCAGTCAATGCGCGATTGCAGATGGCCTGACGACGGGCGAGGCGGCGCTGGCCGAACCGCTGGCCGTCTGCCTGCACGCAGTCAGACGGGCGGGGTCGTTATTGGGCAAATCGGTGCTGGTCACCGGCTGCGGCCCGATTGGCATCCTATGCATTCTGACCGCGCGTCGGGCCGGCGCAGATCTAATCGTCGCCACGGATTTGAGCGAATACACGCTAGAGGCGGCGCGCAAAGCTGGTGCCGACATCACAATCAATGTGGTCTTAGATGCAAATGCCTTCGAGGACTATGCCAAGGACAAGGGTATTTTCGACGTGCTGTTCGAATGTTCGGGGGCGGTCGCGGCCCTGACGGCGGCTGTTCCTGCGATGCGCCCCAACGGCATGATCGTGCAGCTTGGCCTTGGCGGTGACATGACCCTGCCGGTGCAAGCGATGACCGCCAAGGAGCTGACTTTGAAAGGTTCTTTCCGGTTTCATGAGGAGTTCGCCACGGGTGTCAGCCTGATGCAAAAGAAGCTGATCGACGTCAAGCCGCTGATCACTCAGACCTTCGGCCTGGACCAAGCCGTTGAGGCATTCATCACTGCAAGTGATCGCAGTCAGGCAATAAAAGTTCAAATTGACTTTTCGGGCGCGACCTGACCTGCAGGCCGGCCTTGCTGCCTGTAGTTCGGGATTATTTTCGCTGGCGAAACCGCTGCCGAGCAAACCCCGCTTCAAGAAGTGGGACTTTGGAAGCAACTCTCTGATCACAGTTGCGCCCGCCTTGCAAACCAGAGGCTAAATGGTCGAGCCGGGCACCAGACGAGTTTGAATGATGGTCACATCATCCACCGGGTCACCGCGCAGACGACTGACCACCGCCTCGGCGGCGGTTTTGCCTAAGCGAGTCGTGGGTATCGCCGTCGTCGTCAGCCTCTTTGGCAGGATCGACGCGGCCTCCATGCCACCCCACCCCGCAATTCCGATATCTTCCGGCACGCGGACCCCGATTTTGGTCAAATACGCCAGCCCGCCAATCGCCATTTCGTCGTCGTGGAAGTAGATCGCGTCCAAGTCACTTTCACGCGCCAACATGATCTCGGTGCCGTAAAACCCGGCATAAAAACCCGGCTGATCCTCCAGGTTTTCCTCGACGGCCAGCGTTACGCCAATCTCAGCCAGGCCGCGCACGAACCCTTGGAACCGAAGATGGCCTGATGTGTTCCGATTGCCCAAGGCCCCGACATATCCGAACCTTTTGCGCCCGGAGGCAATCATGCAGCGCGCCATTTCGAGCCCGTTGTCAAAATTCGAAAATCCGATCGACAAATCGATTGGCTTTGTTGTCAGATCCCAGATTTCCGCAACCGGCACGCCCATATCCCGCAGCAGCTTCATCGTGCCGTTGGAATGCACGCGCGACGCCAGCACGACGGCCGCAGGTTTCCACGAGGCCAAGGTACGAAGCCAAACCTCTTCTTCTTCGGGCAACTGATTGTGCGATCCGATCATGGTCTGATAGCCAAGCCGAGCCAGAGTCTGGTTGAGCGATTCCAGAACCGAGCCAAACAGAGGCGAGGTCAGACGCGGAACGCATACGCCGATCAGGGTGGATGAACCGGAGGGACCAAAGGCCGCCGCAAGCCGATTTGGCAAATAGCCGGTCCGTGCGACCTCTTGCATGACCTTGTCGCGGGTCATTTCTGAAAAGCCGGTGGCGCCCCGCAAAACCCGGCTGACCGTCATCTTGGAAACACCCAAGCTCCGGGCAATGTCTTGAAGGCCGGGCTTTGCACGTTTTGCCATTGCTTCATCTAATCGACGGCCGCCTGTCGATGCAAGTGCCGGGCTGAGTTATCGATAACTCAGTTGTTGACATAGCGAGGAATTGCCTGAAGAGTTGCGTTACCGGTAACCTTAAAACGGGTCTGGTGCACGCGGGGAGGTAAGAAGTGCCAGATAGAAATGGCTTGTTTTTTGACTCCATCGTCAAATCCTTTGGCGGCACCAAAGCCCTGCGCGGTGTATCACTGCAGGTCAATCGCGGTGAGATTGTCGCCCTGCTGGGGGAAAATGGTGCGGGAAAATCGACGCTGATCAAGATTTTGGGCGGTATTTACGCCCCGGACAGCGGCCATGTGATGGTGGATGGAGTTCCCCACAAACATGTCAGCAGCAAAATCTCGACCAAGCAGGCAGTCGCTTTCATTCATCAGGACCTCGGCCTGATCGAGTGGATGAGCGTCGCTGAAAACATAGCACTTGCGGCCGGCTATCCCAAACGCGGTGGCCGGATCGACTGGCCCGCCACCGAAAGACTGGCCAGCCAGGCGTTGGCACTGGTCGAGGCCGATTTCGCCCCGACTGCCCGTGTGTCAAGCCTTACCCGGACCGAAAAATCGCTTGTTGCCATCGCCCGCGCCTTGTCGGTTGAATGTGATTTCCTTGTTCTGGACGAGCCGACCGCCAGCCTTCCCGCTGACGAGGTGGAGCGTCTGTTTGCAACGCTTCGCGTGCTCCGTGCCAAAGGTGTCGGCATGATCTATGTCTCGCACCGTCTGGACGAAGTTTTTCAGATTTCGGACCGGGTCGCAGTTCTGCGCGACGGCCAGATGGTCGGGATGCGCGATATCGGACATACCAACGCCGAAGACCTGGTCAGCCTGATCGTCGGTCGGAAAGCCCGTGGCATTGACCGTCCTGAGGTTCAGGATGGCCTCGAGCTTTTGACCGCCAGCGCCCTTGCGACCCGCAAAGCCGGACCGGTTGATTTCTGCATCCGTCGCGGCGAAATGGTCGGCCTTGTCGGATTGCGAGGTGCCGGGCACGAAGAGATCGGCCGCGCGCTTTTTGGTTTGGAAAAGCACACTGGCAAGGTGTTGCTGGATGGCGTGGCGCCCGACCTGTCATCTGCAGGCAGCGCGATGAAATCCGGAGTCGGCTTTGTGGCGCGCGACCGAGTTGTCGAATCGGTAGCCCCAGCGCTGAGCATTCGCGAGAACACTTTTCTCAATCCCTCTGCCACGGACCGTAAACTGGTCTCATTCATGTTTCCAAATGCGGAAAATGCTTTGGCCAGAAATGTTGGCGCCCGTGTCGGCCTGACGCCGAACGAACCAAATCTCGCGATCGAGTCTCTGTCGGGTGGAAATCAGCAAAAGGTCGTTGTCGCCCGTTGGCTGGATACCGGCAGACGCCTTTTGATCGCAGAAGACCCCACCGCCGGCGTCGATGTTGGTGCCAAGGCTGAAATTTACCACCTGCTGTTTCAGGCACTTGCATCGGGGATGGGTGTGCTGATCGTTTCGACCGATTTTGAAGAGGTCGCGAATATTTGCCACCGCGCAATTGTCTTTAGCCGGGGACAGGTTGTGAACGAACTTCGCGGTGTTGCCCTGTCCACAGAAACCCTGATCCAGGCTGCCTCTGCTGGGGATGAAGCCGCGTAATCATAGAAGAAGAACGCCATGAACTCGATCCAATCGGATTCACTTGAACCGACCCGCGACGAATTGGCGGGTCTTAGTCTGGGGCAAAAGCTGATCCGGCTTACGCCGGTTTACGGTTTGGTGATTCTGACGGTTTTTCTGATCTTGCTGTTTTCGGTGTTGTTGCCAAACACCTTTCCAACCATTCTGAACTTGCGTGCCATTTTGTCGGACAAGTCCATTATCGCAATGTTGTCTTTGGCAGCGATGATCCCCATGGTTGCCGGGCGGATTGATTTGACGGTGGGGTATGGCATCGTTCTGTGGCACATCCTCGCGATCTCTTTACAGGTAAATTACGGGGTTCCCTGGCCGCTGGCCGTGATCATAGTCATAGCTCTGGGCGCGATGACCGGTGCGCTGAACGGCATCCTTGTCGAGGTCGCCAAGATTGACGCCTTCATCGCAACACTTGGCACTGGCACGGTGCTTTATGCAATTGCACTGTGGCATTCGGGCGGTCGTCAGGTCGTCGGCGAACTTGATCCGGAATTCTATCTGCTCAGCGGAATGTGGGTATTGGGTTTGCCGATAACCGGGTTTTACGTTCTGGCGATCAGCTTGATCCTGTGGGTGATTTTGGAATTCACGCCGGTTGGCCGGTATCTATACGCGATCGGCGCCAACCAGAAAGCCGCCGAGTTGAACGGCATTCCGACACGCAAATTTGTCGTCGGCGCGTTTGTGACCTCGGGGACATTGGCCGCACTTGCCGGCGTTCTTCTGGCGTCCAAACTGCGCATCGGGCAGGCCTCGGTGGGGCTTGAATTCTTGTTGCCCGCCCTTGTCGGCGCGTTTCTTGGGTCGACCACCATCAAACCCGGCCGAGTGAACGTTTGGGGCACCATCATTGGTGTCGTCATTTTGGCGGTCGGCATTTCAGGCATCCAACAATTTGGCGGATCGTTCTGGGTCGAACCGCTTTTCAACGGCTCTACTTTGCTGATCGCTATCGGCATTGCAGGATACGCGCAGCGCAAAAAAGGTGCTGCACGCAAGTAACCACAACAACTGACAGGAGGAACGACCATGCAGAAACGAACTTTCATCAAGACTTTGCTTGCCAGCACACTGATCGCCGGTACGGCTTTGCCAACCTTCGCGGGCGATATGGCCTTTGACGGACCATCGACCGGGCCCAAGGCGGCCGAAGGCAAGTCAATCGTCGTCCTAGCCGCCGACCTGAAGAACGGAGGCATTCTTGGCGTTACCAGCGGTGTTGAAGAGGCTGCTGCCAAAATCGGATGGACCGTTCGGGTGCTGGACGGCGCGGGTTCGGTCCAAGGTCGCACGGCGGCGTTTGGACAGGCTATGGCATTGCAGCCTGACGGCATTGTGATCAACGGTTTTGATGCAGTCGAACAGCAAGCGGCGATTGAAGGCGTCGTTGCGGCAAAAATCCCGATGGTATCCTGGCACTCTGGGCCGAAAATTGGCTGCGATGCCCCTGGCGGCATTTTCGCCAACGTTTCAACGGATGCGATGACCGTTTCGGAAACTGCGGCCAAATGGGCAATGGCTGACGGCGGCGACAAGGTTGGCGCGATAATCTTCACCGACTCGACCTATCAGATTGCCATCGACAAGGCTGATCGGATCAAGAAAACCATCGAGGACATGGGCGGCACCGTGCTGGAATATGTCGATACGCCGATTGCAGAGACGTCAACGCGCATGGGCCCTTTGACAACGTCGCTGCTTCAAAAGTACGGCGACAAATGGACCCATTCGCTGGCGATCAACGATCTCTATTTCGACTTCATGGGCCCAGCCCTTGCGGCAGCGGGCGTTGACGGCAAAGGCTCTCCCAAAGCAGGATCTGCGGGTGACGGTTCTGAGGCAGCGTTCCAGCGCATCCGGTCGGGCCAGTATCAAGCGATCACCGTGGCCGAACCGCTCAACCTGCAGGGTTGGCAACTGGTGGATGAGCTTAACAGGGCCATCTCGGGCGAAGCCTGTTCTGGCTATATTACGGCTCCTGCGCTTGTGACCGAGGAGGGCCTCAAGGCGTCCGGCGACAGCAACCAGTTTGATCCGCAAAACGGTTATCGCGAGGCCTATGCGTCGATCTGGGGCAAGATGTAACTGGCCGATCGACCAAACAAAAAATCGGGCGCCCAACAAAGGGCGCCCGTTCTCAAACGCCCGTCAGTCCAAACTTGAGTTATAGTTGGTCAAATCGATTCTATCTGGATTTTCCAACTTGCAATGCTGGTCCCTCTAGGTGCTTCAGCCCCAAGCAGCGCAACGTTGCTGAAAATAGCTGAATAATTCAAGGCTCTAGGGTAATCCCCCCATTTTTAACGGGGTGCATTCGTAGAACTTACGCGGCCATTTTCAGTTTCTGGGCGGGTGTGATGCCGCCTATACCCATGTTCGGGCGGTCGTTGTTGTAAGTCCAGAGCCATTGCGTGGCGTGATCTT
>JANMCI010000311.1:0-3791 GCA_031361245.1 Rhodobacterales bacterium | reverse complement strand
GGTCATACGACCCGATCCCGACCTGACGGTTTCTGAGTGGGGCGACCAGTATCGTAAACTGCCCTCTTGGGTGTCATCTGAGCCACGGCGCTACCGACCGCCTGCACCATAAGCCTTTAACCTTACATAATTTTCATCTCCGTTTTGACCTACATTCACCCGCTCCTACTGTCATCTACCGAGCCAAAAAAGGCGCGTGTGGGATGTCCTAGCGCTCGCGTGCTGACCATCCTGAAGAAAATTCTGGCAGATCGGCAGAAGAATCGGGGCCGTCCAACTCTGGCCCTTGATGGCTCCACCGTGCCGAACACTGTCACCAAATCACGATTTGGCAACCTCTCGAATGCCGCCATTTGTCACAAGCCGGTCCTGCCGCCAAGCGCCCGGCGTAATGCCCGTGCATTTCTTGAACGCTCGGTTGAAGGCGGCGTCAGAGTCATAACCGACTTCGGCAGCGACTTGGGCGATGCCCAATCCATTCTGCTCCAGCAGACGCGCGGAAAGCTGCATGCGCCATCGCGTCAGATAGTGGATTGGCGATTCCTGCACGAAATGGGTGAACCGCTCTGCAAAGGCCGAACGGGACAGGCCGACGTCGCGCGCCAAAGTCTCGACGGTCCACGCTTCGCCGGGGCGGCCGTGCAAAAGCGCCAGAGCGGCCCCGACATGCGGATCACGCAGGCCTGATAGCCAGCCACTTGAATCCGGGGGCAATGACTGCATGTAGCGCCGTACGACGTCGACGAACATCAGTTCTGCGATCTTCGACAGCACCAACTCTCCGCCTGACTGAAGCACAGCGGTTTCATCTGCAGCCAGGCGGAAAAGCTGCGAAATCGCACCAGAGCTATCCGCCGCCCGGATGTGTAGCAGGCGCGGAAGGCTGTGAAGCACTGGATTGAAGGGCCGCACATCGCAGCCAAGGTAGCCACAGATGATGTGGGTGCGCTCCCCTTCTCCGTCACCTGGCCCTACAAGGAAGGGCAACTGCCGATCCGTTGGCCGGTAATATTGGCTGACATCCGCTGGTACGCGCATTCCAGGGGACGAGGACAACACGTGCGCGTCGGCATTCGGCACGACCAGAATGTCGCCTGCCTCGACCCGGAGCGGCGGAATCGATCCATCCGTTACTTCTGCCCAAAGCCCGCCATCGGTGACCGCGTGGAACATGATGACGTGTTCGGCCCCGGGCATTACATTGGTCGCAATGGCGGCACCTGTGGGCGTGTGCGAAGCCCAAGGCTCACGTTGTTCCAGATCGAAGAAAATTGCGCCGGTCAGCCGGACGGCACGCAGGACTTCCGACAGCACGTCCATCGAGACCTCCCTTGGAGTTTCGGCCAAAACAATTGGACGAATGATCAACCTTTCACCCAACCCTCCAGCAAATCAAGAGCGCATACTGCACTCTGTTCGCACGACCAATCACGCTGAGTTGCCAAGTGGGGCCCAGGTGGCGGCCAAATGATGGGGTCCCAATATTTTAACGGATGCCAACGGCATTTAGGGGGAGAACACCATGTCCAACGCCGAAATTAGCACTTTGGGTGGCAGCACTCTGACCATATCGCAGGAAAGCCTTGCGAGCTTGCAGTGTGCCTTGGGTGGCAGCCTCCATTTGCCCGGATCCAAGGTCTATGACGAGGCCAGAACGGTCTGGAACGCCACTGTCGACAAGCATCCGGGTCTGGTGGTGCGCTGTTTGGGGGTTTCTGACGTGATGCAGGCCGTGCGCTTTGCCAAGCAGAACGACCTCTTGATCGCCGTGCGGGCAGGTGGGCACAATATTGCCGGCAAGGCCGTCGCCGATGGCGCCTTACTGATCGACCTGTCGCAGATGCGCTCGGTCACGGTTGATCCGGCAGGGCGGAAGGCTTGGGTCAGCCCCGGTGCGACGCTTGCCGATTTCGACCGCGAGACGCAGGCGTTCGGGCTGACGGCGCCGATGGGCATCAACTCCACCACCGGGGTCGCGGGTCTGACGCTGGGTGGTGGGTTCGGCTGGACCACGCGGGCTTTTGGTATGTCGGTGGATGCGCTGACCGGCGCGGACATCGTTCTGGCCGATGGTCAACTGCACCACGCCAGCGAAACTGAAAACGCCGATCTGTTCTGGGCGTTGCGGGGAGGCGGCGGTAATTTTGGCGTTGTGACCAGTTTTGAATTCCAGCTGCATCCCCTTGGGCCGCAGGTTCTTGCCGGATTGATCGTGCATCCTTTTGCCGATGCGCCCCAGGTCCTGCAGCAGTACCGCAGCTTCGTGGCTCAGGCGCCGGATGCACTGACGGTTTGGGCCGTCCTGCGCAAGGCACCGCCACTGCCTTTCCTCCCCGTAGAGTGGCATGGCAAAGAGGTGATGATCCTCGCGGTCTGTTATGCGGGCGACCCGGATGAAGGGGCGAAAACGCTAGCGCCGCTGCGTGCCGTCGGCAAGCCAATTGCCGATGTGATCGGGCTGAACCCATTTGCCGGTTGGCAGCAGGCATTCGATGGCCTGTTGACGCCAGGCGCCCGAAACTACTGGAAATCACATGATTTCATTGAACTTTCGGACCCTGTTCTGGCCCAGTTGACCGATTTCGCCGGTCGCTTGCCGACCGAGGAATGCGAAATATTCGTGGCCAATCTAGGCGGCGCCATGGGCCGCGTGGCGGCAGATGCCACCGCCTTTGCCGGGCGCGACACGCGTTTTGTTATGAATGTTCACACCCGGTGGCAGGACGCCCGCGACGATGCCCGTTGCATCGGCTGGGCGCGCGAATTCTTCGCCGCCACGAAACCATATGCCGCGACCACCGCCTATGTGAACTTTCTGTCGGATGAAGATGGTGACAGGCTAGCAAGCACCTACGGCGGCAATTATGCGCGGCTTGCTACGGTCAAGGCCAAGTTCGACCCCGGCAACATGTTCCGCGTCAACCAGAATATCAAAACCTGACGTTTCCGCCAGCTTTAGTCGGGGCAATTGCATCGACTGAAGCTGATTATGTCCTGCCCCGGCAGCGCAGGCTTGGTTGGCTGCGTATTTAGGGCACAGCGTGTGGTCTGACTTATTACCCAAAGGGCCAAGGCGCAGCTTTCAGAGGAGAATTCAGTGACCAAGACCATCATCGCTGCCGCCCAAGCCGCCCCGGTTTATTTCAACAAGGATGCTTCGCTTCACAAGGCCATTCGCTTGATCCGCGAAGCGGCGGCCAAGGGGGCATCTCTGGTTGCTTTTGGCGAGACCTGGCTGCCGGGATATCCGTTCTTTGCCTTTTCCGCGCCAACGGCTTTGCGCTGGGATGCGGCTCAGGCCTATCTCGGCGAGGCGGTAGAAATTCCGGGTCCGGAAACCGATCTGTTATGCGAAACCGCGCACGGCGCCGATATCGACGTCGTTATCGGTGTGGCCGAATTGGACCTGCGCACCCGCGGAACCGTCTATTGCACGATGTTGACGATCGGTCGGGATGGCAGGATTCTGGGCAAGCACGGCAAGCTCAAACCGACGATGGACGAGCGCACGATCTGGGGCGAAGGCGATGGGGACGATTTGTTCGTCTACGAGCGAGCCTATGGGCGCATCAGCGCGTTGAACTGCTGGGAGCATCAGATGGTCCTGCCCGGCTTGCCCTAATGGCGCAAGGCACCCAGATCCATGTCGCTGCCTGGCCCACGGGCGAGCCTGATACCCCCCCGGAACCGCCCGACTCGCTGTGGTCGCGGCAGGAATTGCTGTCACGCGCCTTTGCCGCGCAGGGTGCCTGCTATGTGCTGGCGGTCGGGGGCTTGCTGACCCCGACCGA
>JANMCI010000235.1:0-13828 GCA_031361245.1 Rhodobacterales bacterium | reverse complement strand
GGCAAGGCCCTGACCCTCGAGCTTGGCGGCAAGTCCCCCTACATCGTATTCGACGACGCCGACCTTGATTCAGCGGTAGAGGGCCTCGTCGATGCGATCTGGTTCAACCAGGGCCAGGTCTGCTGTGCAGGCTCCCGCCTTCTGGTGCAGGAAGGCGTCGCCGACCGTTTCCATGACAAGCTGAAACGCCGGATGGACGGCTTGCGCCTTGGCGACCCTCTCGACAAATGCATCGATGTCGGGGCGATCGTGGACCCGGTGCAACTGGCGACGATCACCGCCCTTGTGGACGGCTGCACCGATGGCCAGATCTACCGCGCCGCGACCCCGGTGCCGGTGGGTTGCTACTACCCGCCCACCCTGATCACAGGCCTTTCTGCCGCCTCGGCCCTGATGCAGGAAGAGATCTTCGGCCCGGTCCTCGTGTCCATGACCTTCCGCACCCCCGGCGAAGCGGTTGACCTCGCCAACAACACCCGCTACGGCCTCGCCGCGACCGTCTGGACCGAGAATGTGAACCTCGCCCTCGACATCGCCCCCAAGCTCAGGGCCGGGGTCGTCTGGGTCAACGCCACCAACCTCTTTGATGCCGCCGCAGGCTTTGGCGGCGTGCGCGAAAGCGGTTTTGGCCGCGAAGGCGGCTGGGAGGGGCTTCTGGCCTATCTCAAACCGACCCTCAAAACCAAAGCCCTGCCGCAGGCCAAACCCGCCCCCGAACCCGCCTCCCCCGAAGTCGCCGGCCTTGACCGCACCGCCAAGCTGTTCATCGGCGGCAAACAGGCGCGGCCCGACGGCGGCTATTCCAAAGCCGTCTTCAGCTCCAAGGGCAAGCTGCTCGGCCATGTTGGCCTTGGCAACCGAAAAGACATCCGCAACGCGGTCGAGGCCGCCCATGCCGCCAAGGGCTGGGCCAGGACCACCGCTCACACCCGCGCGCAGATCCTGTTCTATGTCGCCGAAAACCTGTCGGCCCGCGCCGCCGAGTTTGCCGGCCGCCTGCGTGACCTGACCGGCAGAAACGGTGCCGAAGAGGTCGAAGCGTCGATCCAGCGGCTGTTCACCTATGCCGCCTGGGCCGACAAATTTGACGGCGCGGTCAAGTCCGTGCCGATCCGCGGCGTCGCCCTTGCTATGAATGAGCCGACCGGCGTCGTCGGCATCATCTGCCCCGACGAGGCGCCGCTCCTTGGCCTGATCTCCACCGTCGCCCCGGCCATAGCGATGGGCAACACCACGATTGTCGTCCCGTCGGAAGTGTTCCCCCTGTCGGCCACCGACCTCTATCAGGTGTTCGAGACATCGGACCTGCCCGCTGGCGTCGTGAACATCGTGACCGGATCCCATGCCGAACTGGCCAAGCCATTGGCAGGGCATCTTGATGTCGATGCCGTCTGGTCGTTTTCCTCAACTCCGCTCTCGGCCCAGGTCGAGAAAGAGGCCGCCGGAAATCTCAAACGCACATGGGTAAACCACGCCCGCGCCCGCGACTGGTTCGGTCCCGACGGCGAGGGCCGTGCCTTTCTGCGGGCCGCTACCGCAGTCAAGACGATCTGGGTCCCATACGGCGAGTGATCAGACGCCTCTGAAATCCCGCCGCCGCAGGCCCCGCGTCGAAAGGACGCCAGAGAATCTCTTGACCCACGCCCCCCGCCAAGGGATGCTTCCCCCAGTTATTTTCAGCAGGGATGTTCATCATGGCGAAGTCAGGTCAAGCGGCCTTTGTGGCCGCATTTCTGCTCGGTGCGCAGGGCGTATGGGCCGATGTTACCCCCGAGGAGGTCTGGCAGAACTGGCAGGACAGCGCCGCATCCCAGGGCCAGAAGGTGACGGCCGAAAGCACCTCGATGGACGGCGACACGCTGACCGTCTCAGGCATCACGCTGCGGATGTCCGGCGACGGCGGCGACAGCTCTGCCCTGATCGGCGAGATGCAGTTCAAGGACAAAGGCGACGGCACCGTCGCCATCATCATGCCCGACAGCTTCCCGGTTCTGTTGAAGTTGCCGGCAGCCAAAGGGATCGCGGGGGCCAAGCCCTCGGAACTCGCACTGACCATCACGATGCCGGACGCCGACATCACGGCCAGCGGTGTGCCCCTGGCACTCAGCTACCAGTCCACCTTGCCGACACTCGAGATTGCAGCCGAGGTCACCGAGGGCCTGGCCGACCCGGCCACCAAGGTCACTGTTCTGGCCAGGCTTGCCAACGTCACCGGCAACTATCTGATCGAGGCTGCCGAAGCGGGCAAGAACCTGACGGAAGAGTTTTCCGCGGCCACCCTCGATCTTTCGGTGAAGTCCACGGGCAATCCCGATCAGGATATGGCCGTCACGCTGTCGCTGACGGGAATTGGCGGCAAGGCGCTGCTGACCGGCATTCCGGCTTCAGGGATGGGCGACATGGAAATGGCCTTGAACGAGGGCATGACGATGGACTTCACTGCCACCTATGGCATCGGCTCGTTTGACGTTGCGGGCAAGGATGCCGGCGCCCCCGTCAAGATGAACGGGACGCTGGGCGGCGGTACCCTGGTCATGGCCCTCGCGGCGTCACGCCTGTTCTATGACGCTACCGGCAAGTCGGTCTCGCTGAATTTCTCCGGCACCGACAGCGCGTCGTCGGACCCGGTCACGTTTTCGGCCACCTTGGCGAACACATCCAGCAAACTGGAAATGACCGGCAGCAATTGGGCGAATATCGAGGATTTCAACGCGGCCCTCAAGGCGGGTCTGAAGGTGAGCGGTGCCTTCGGGCTCGGCGCATCGTCGTTTGATTTCGACGGGGGGGCTGCGGACAAGAAGACCAGGATGACGGCGTCGATTGGCGAGCTGGACAGTTCGTTTGCGATGGATGCGGCGCAGATGCACTATGATGTGGGCTCCAAAGCGCTGAAAATGACTCTGTCCTCACCCGATTTGCCGATGCCCGAGGCCAGTCTTGACCTGACCGAACTTGCGGTCGGTTTTGCGATGCCGCTGGCGAAGTCGGATACCCCGGCGCCCTTCAACGTGCTGGCCAAGGTCGTCGATCTGAACGTGGCAGAGGCGCTTTGGGGCATGATCGATCCCGGCGCTGCCCTGCCGCATGGTCCGGCGTCCCTGATCATCGACATCAAGGGCACGACCACCTTGACACGTGACCTCATCGAAGGCGGCATGGCCATGGCCGGCGGCGACAGCACGCCCCCCGGCCTCTTGAACTCGCTGGACCTGCCCCAGTTCCTGCTCAGGTTGGCGGGGGCCGAGGTTACGGCGCTGGGTGGCTTCACCTTCGACAATTCGGATACGCAGAGCATTCCCGGCGTGCCGCTGCCGACAGGGAAGATCGACATCAAGGCGGTCGGGCTGAACGGGCTGGTCGACAAACTGGTCGCGATGGGACTGATGCCCGAGGAACAGGCCATGCAGGGCCGCATGATGCTTTCGATGTTTGCCAACTCCAGCCCTGACAAGGACGAGATCACCTCGACGCTGGAATTCAAGGACAAGCATTTCTTCGCCAACGGCCAGCAGTTGCAATAGAATCGTCGCGCGCGTTGGAAGGGCGGATCCAGCGGAGCGGCTTTCAGCCGCGCTGTTTCAGTCGCCGGCGCGGCTAAGAAGCCGCTTGTCGACGACGGCCTTCGGCGCGGGGGCATTGCCGACAGGATCGGGACAGACGGCTTGCCCTCGAGGGCGGTTTCACCCATATCCAAGGGAACGAGGAGCAAGCCATGCCAAACCTGTCTGATCTGACCGAAGCCCTGCTTGTCGAGGCCCGCAAGGCAGGGGCGCAGTCCGCCGATGCCCTGGCAGTCAACGGCTATTCGCAAAGCATCGACATCCGGCGCGGTGCGCTGGAGCAAGCCGAACGTTCGGAAGGGGTCGAGGTTGGCTTGCGGGTGATGCTGGGCGGGCGTCAGGCCTGTGTGTCGGCATCGGACATCTCGCCGGCGACCCTCGCCCGACTTGCTGAACGTGCGGTGGCGATGGCGCGTGAGGCCCCCGAGGATCCGACGGTCGGGCTGGCGGACCCGGATCAACTGGCCCGCAATGGCGACCTTGCCGGACTGGACTTGTGCGACATCTCACCCGACCCGCAGCCACACGCCCTTGAGGCAGCGGCGCGGCAGGTCGAGGCGGCGGCGCTGGCCCTCTCCGGCATCACGCAGGTCGAGGCGTCGGCAGGCTGGTCGTTGCGATCGGTCCATCTGGCTACCTCGGGCGGGTTTTCGGGCGGCTACGCCCGGTCATCCCATTCCCTGTCTGCGGTGGCCTTCACCGGCAGCGGCACCAATATGGAACGGGACTGGGCCGGCGAAAGCCGCATCCATGCCAGCGACATGCCGCCCGCCTCCGAAATCGGCAGCCTTGCCGCCACGCGCACGCTCGAGCGGGCAGGGTCGGTCAAGCCACCCACGGGCGCCTATCCGGTGCTGTTTGACGAGCGCGTCGCGTCCTCGCTGATCGGGCATCTGCTGTCGGCCATCAACGGGGCCTCAATTGCCCGGGGGGCCTCGTGGGCGCTTGACCTTCTGGGCAAAAAGGTCCTGCCGCCGTCGATGTCGCTGATCGAGGACCCGCACCGCCCCCGCATATCGGGGTCGCGCCGGTTCGACGGTGAGGGCCTGCCCACGGCGCGGCGAATGATCGTTCAGGATGGCGTGCTGACGGGCTGGACGCTCGATCTTGGCACCGCCCGCAAGCTCGGGATGCGCTCCACCGCCAACGCTTCGCGCGGAACTTCGTCCCCTCCATCGCCGTCGACCTCCAACGTCGACCTGTCGCCGGGGTCCGTCTCGCGCGCCGATCTGCTGCGCGACATGGGCACCGGGCTTCTCGTCACCTCGATGATCGGGGCCACGATCAACCCCACCACCGGCGACTACTCGCGCGGTGCCGCCGGGTTCTGGGTCGAGAATGGCGAACTGAAATACCCGGTCAACGAATGCACCATCGCGGGCAACCTGCGCGACATGCTGCAACGCATGACCGCCGCCAATGACGCCAAGCCGCACCTCTCCACCCGCGTGCCAAGCCTTCTGGTCGAGGGACTGACCCTTGCCGGCGCGTGACCTCGCCCTCCTGATCGACGCCGCCCGCGCCTCGGGCGAGATCGCGATGCGCTATTTCCGCCGCGACCCCAAGGTTTGGGAAAAGCCCGGTGAAGGCCCGGTGACCGAGGCTGACATCGCCGTGAACGACATGCTGATGGACCTCCTGCGCACCGCTCGCCCCACCTACGGCTGGCTGTCCGAGGAAACCCCCGACACCGACGAGCGGCTTGATTGTGAACATTTGTTCCTGCTCGACCCGATTGACGGAACGTCGGCCTACATCGCCGGTGACAGCAGCTTTTCCCATTCGCTTGCCATCGCCCATAACGGAGTGGTGACGGCGGCCGTGGTCTATCTTCCCGCCAAGGATCTGCTCTATGCGGCACAGATCGAGGGCCGTGCAACCTGCAACGGCCAGCCGATCAGCTGCAGCACCCGTGACCAAGTCTCCGGCGCTACCCTACTGACACCAAAGGCAAATCTTGCCCCAGAGTTTTGGCATGGCCATGTTCCGCCGGTCGAAAGACACTTCCGCGCCTCAGTGGCCTACCGGCTTTGTCTGGTGGCAGAGGGCTCATTTGACGGGATGCTGTCGCTGCGCCAGGCGTGGGAGTGGGACATCGCAGCAGGTGCCCTGATCGCAACCAGAGCGGGTGCCGCCGTGACAAACCGCGCCGGTGAGGCGATCCGCTACAACGCCGAGGTTCCACGCAGCAACGGTGTTCTGGCCGCCGCACCCGGTCTGCACCGCGCCCTTCTGACGCAATTGCGCGATATATAAACGAATATTCGTAAATGAAAGGCCGCCCGAAGGCGGCCAATCCGATCATCAGGTTTTCGGCTTTTTCGGCGGCACGAACCGCTTGGAGGTGTCTTTCGCGTCACCCTTGGGGGCAGGCTTTGGCTTGGCAAAAGTCTTGCCTTCCGGTCCATGCGATTTGAACCCCGCAGCGCGGCCCGGTTTGTCCGCCCCCCCACCATGCGACTTGAACCCTGCCGAGCGCGGCTTGAACCCCTCCGGCTTGCCTTCGGGCTTGGCCCCCCAGCGCGGCTTGTCCCCGGCCGGAGTTTCACGCTTCACATAGGGTTTTGCCCCTTCGGCACGCGGCGCATAAGGCCTGCGGTCGCCATCGGGCTTGGGCGCGTAAGTCTTGCGCTCGCCATCGGTCTTGGGTGCATAGGGTTTGCGCGGCCCGTCGGTCTTGGCGGCATAGGGCGCGGCACTGTCGCGCTTGACGTAAGGCTTGCGCTCGCCAGCCGCAGCCCCTTCTGGCCGGCGCTCGCCGTCCTTGGAATAGGGCGCCTTTTCACCCGCCCCGCGTGGAGCGTAGGTCTTGCGTTCCCCGGCATAGGGGGTCTTTTCCCCGGCAGCGCGCGGCGCATAGGGCTTTTTCGCGGCATCGTCGCGCTTGACATAGGGCTTGCGCTCCACCGCCTCTGCGACCGGCTCCGGGCGCGGAGCAGCGGGGGCTTCGTCCTCGACCACTCTGGGGGCCTTGGGCACATAAGCGGGCTTTTCGCGCCGCTCGCTGGCCGGTGCCTCATCATCGCGCACCGGGCGCGGGGCAGCGGCCCGGCGCTCGGGCTTGGCCGCCTTCAGGCTGCGTTCGGGGCGGTCCAGATCGGGCTCGCCGTCCAACCTTGTCATGGTGACACCGGATTCCAGTTCCACCCCCTGACCGAACTTGCCGGCAGCCGTGGTCAGGATCTGCACAAAGGTGCGGTCCTCCTGCACGCGAATGGCGCCGATGCCATCCTTGGTGATGCCGCCCGCTTCGCAGATCTTCGGCAACAGCCAGCGCGCCTCGGCCCGGCCCGACCGGCCAACCGACAGCTGGAACCATACCGAAGCGCCGAATTCGCCGCGCTCGCGCGGGGCCGATTGGGCCGGAACCACCAGATTGTCCGACAGCACTTCCGGGGCGGAACGGCCTTCGCGCCACAGGCGGATGAACGCACCCGCGACCTGAGCCGCGCCATAACGGTCCAGCAGGTTCTGCGCCAGATCGCCCTCGTCGCTGACATCCGACGTCAGGATCGGGTGATCCAGCAGCCGCAGATCATCGCGCTCCTGAACCTCGTCCGCCGACGGCGGCTTGTCCCAAGTGGCGACGACCTTGGCGCCCTGCAACAGGCGCTGCGCCTTCTTGAATTCCGCCGGCACCACGATCAGCGCCGAGACACCCTTGTTGCCCGCACGGCCCGTTCGGCCCGACCGGTGCAGCAGGGTTTCCGAATTTGACGGCAGATCGGCATGGATCACCAGATCAAGGCCGGGCAGGTCAATGCCGCGCGCTGCCACATCGGTGGCAATGCAGACGCGGGCCCGCCCGTCGCGCAGGGCTTGCAAGGCATGGGTCCGCTCCGCCTGCGACAACTCGCCCGACAGCGCCACTGCCTGAAAGCCCCGGTTGCTCATGCGGGCGTAAAGGTGGCTGACATTGGCGCGGGTCTTGCAAAAGACAATGGCCGCCTGCGATTCGTAATAGCGCAGCAGGTTGAAAATGGCGTGTTCGCGGTCGCGTGCTGCGACCGACAAGGCGCGATAGTCGATGTCGACGTGCTGGCGCGCCTCGCCCTGGGTCTGGATGCGCAGGGCGTCGCGCTGGAAATCCTTGGCCAGCGCCGCGATCTCCTTGGGCACCGTGGCCGAGAACATCAGCGTGCGGCGTTCCGCCGGCGCGGTGCCAAGGATGAATTCCAGATCTTCGCGGAACCCCAGATCCAGCATCTCGTCGGCCTCGTCCAGCACCACGGCGCGGATGCCCGCCATGTCCAGCGACGATCGTTCGATATGGTCGCGCAAACGGCCGGGAGTGCCGACGACGATGTGGGCACCGCGGTCCAGTGCGCGCTTTTCGGTGCGGTAATCCATGCCGCCGACGCAGGTGGCAATCTTGGCATTGGCGCCCGAATACAGCCAGTCCAGCTCCCGCGCGACCTGCAACGCCAGCTCCCGCGTCGGGGCGATCACCAGTGCCATCGGGCTGTCGGCATACAAAAGCTGCTCGGCACCCTGCAAAAGCTCATCGGCAATGGCGATGCCAAAGGCCACGGTCTTGCCCGATCCGGTCTGCGCCGAAACAAGCAGGTCCCGCCCGGCAACGCCTTCGTCCAGCATGGCGTCCTGCACGGGGGTCATCGTCTCGTATCCCTTGGATGCGAGTGCCGCAGCCAAAGGGGCCGCGATTTTCATATCGGTCATGTCGTTTCCCAAAAAAGGGGCTCTCAAGCCCCATGAAGCACCAGTTGCGGCACCTCATTCCCCTTCGCATGTCAGGCCTCCTCGCCCACATGCCCCGGATGTCTTGGGCCGACTTCGGCTCCCATAGAGGCAAACACGCCGCCTGTACAGGCTCCTTGCAGTTGCACCTTGCCAAATACTCCCGCCGGAGGCCCCGGCGTCAGCCGAAGACCGCCCGCACGATGTCTTCGCGGAACGGCCCGTTGCAGCCCTCGAATGTGGTGTTCGTGCAGACCACGATCGCCGTTTGCGACGCCCGTTCGACAACCCAGTTGTGGCCCCAGACCCCGCCCCAATCCACCGCCCCCACGGGCATCGCCGTGTCGGCGGCCTGCGGGTCCACCGTCACCGCGCCAAGAAAGCCGAACCGCTTGCCCGCATCGCGCCGCCGCAGATCGCCGATCTGGTTGGCAAAGGCCGCATCGCGCAGACCGGCGGACAAGAAGCCCCCGCGCAGCGCCTCCAGAAGGCGCATCACATCCCCCGCCGTCCCGGCCATCCCCGCCCCGCCCGACTGCGGCGCTTGCTGCTCGAATATCCGCCGGGGCGAGAACACCGTCACCGTGCCATCGTCCCCCACCACGCCCTCGGGTTCCCCCATCCGCCGGGGCGGCCGCCCGTCGGCATAGGGCACCGCCAGCCGGTCGGCATCGCTGACGCCAAACCGGGTATCGGCCATCCCCAGCGGCCCCGTCACATACCGCTCCACCGCCCCCGCCACGTCCGAGCCATTGACGGCCGCGATCACCGCTCCCAGCACGTCGATCGACATGCCGTATTCCCAACCCGTTCCCGGCGCAAAGGCCAATGGCTCGGCGGCCAGCCGCGCCATCACCTCGTCCAGCGGGATCAGCGGCCCCGCCAATCCGCGCGGAAAATCCCCACCCCCGCCATAGGTCAGTCCGGACGTGTGGCTCAGCAGGTGCCGGATCCTGATCACCGCCTCCGACCCGTCCGGGCAGCGCGGGCAGAACTCCGGCAAGAACCGCGTCACCGGATCGTCAAGGTCCATCACCCCCAGATCGACCATCCGCAGCACTGCCGCCGCCACCACGGGCTTGGTGACCGAGGCAAGCCTGAACACCGCATCCAGCGCCATCTCCCGCCCGGCCTCGCGGTCCGCCAACCCCGCCGCCCGCGCGTAAACCGGCCTGCCGCCCCGGTTCACCAGCACCACCGCGCCCACGATCCGCTGCCCCAATGCCACGTCGATCGCCCTGTCCACCCGCCCTGTCACATCCATGTCCTGCCCCCCGCCGTTCCCCCAGCTTTATCGACTTCCCGTTACCTTAACCAGTTTCCCCCTATCCTGCTTTGCACTATGTATCCCCCAACCCGAATCCGGAGCCCGAAATGCCCCAACGACTTCATCTCGTTTTCGGTGGCGAACTTGTCTCGCCCGAAAAGAACGTCTTCCGCGATGTCGCCAAGATCCACCTCGTCGGCATCTTTCCCAACTACGATACCGCCTTTCTCGCGTGGAAGGCCGAGGCGCAGCGCACCGTCGACAACGCCCATATGCGCTATTTCATCGCCAACATTCACCGCTTGCGGGAAGAGGCAAAGCCCGGCTCTGAAACCGAGCCGATGTCCGCCTGACCTGACACCATGTCCTATTCCCTGGGCCTGACCCTCTATAACCTAAAAGGTCGCCCGGGACCGCCTGATCCCATGCCCCCGCCCGCCCGGCCGCGGGGGCGCCTCATCTGGCTGCATGCCCCGGGTGAGGCCGCGCTGGCCGCCCTGCAGGAACTGGCCTACCACCTTTACGAGGAAGACGGCGTCCAGACCCTGCTGACTTCGCCACTTTTTCCCGCAGTGGTGCCCGAGGGCGTGACCTTCCAGCCCCCGCCCAACGATTATCCAAAGGATGCTCAGGCGTTTCTCGACCTCTGGCATCCCGAAATGGCGATCTTTGGCGATGGCGAGCTGTATCCGGCCATCCTCCACGAATGCGCCCAGCGCAAGATCCCCTTGCTGATGGTGGGCGCCCTTGCGCCCCGCCTGCCACCGGGACGCGACGGCTGGTTTCCCGGCCTCGTCAAATCCGCCCTGCTCGAATTCCGGCATATTCTGGCGTTGGATGCCCCCGCTGCCCGGGCTTTCCGCAAGGCAGGGGCCCGGACCGATCAGATCGCCGTCACCGGCCGGATGGAAGAGGCGAGTGCCGCCTTGCCCTATGTCGAGTCCGACCGTGCGGCCCTTGCGACCCTTCTGGCTAGCCGGCCAACCTGGCTGGCCGCCGACGTTACCCCAGCCGAATTGCCCCATATCATCGCGGCCCACCGGCAGGTCCTGCGCATGGCGCACCGCCTTTTGCTCATCCTGGTGCCACAGGACGACGCCTCTGCTCCCGCACTGGCGGAAAAGCTTGAAGCGGACGAGAACTGGCGTGTGGCGCTGCGCCGTGCCGAACAGGACCCCGATTCAGAAACCGAGGTCTACATCTGCGACGCGTCCGAATACGGCCTGTGGTACCGGCTGGCCCCGGTCACCTTTCTGGGTGGTTCGCTCGAGGGCAACGGCTGTGCGCGCAACCCGATGGAGCCAGCAGCCCTTGGCTCGGCCATCCTGTGCGGTCCGCGCCCCGGTGCCTTTGTGCAGGCCAGCGGGCGGCTCGGGGCGGCCCGCGCCGCCCGCATGGTCGCTTCGGGCAGCGATCTGGCCGAGGCGTTGGGCGATCTTCTGGCACCTGACCGGGCGGCGCGGCAGGCCGCCGCCGCATGGGAAATCGCCTCCGAAGGCACCGAGGTGACCGAACAGGTGATCGAGCTGATCCGGGCGATCATGGATGGATCACCCTGATGCGCCCGCCCGCCTTCTGGTCAAACCCGCCCGATCACCCCGGTCTTGTGGCCGGCCTGCTGGCGCCGCTCGGTTGGGCCTACGCGGCCGCCACCTCGCGCCGGGTGGCACGCCCCGGCTACCGGTCGCGGCTGCCGGTGATCTGCGTCGGCAATCTGAATGTCGGCGGTACCGGCAAGACGCCAACGGCCATCGCCCTGATCGCGCGGCTCACCGCCAAAGGCCGCAAGGTCGCCGTGGTCAGCCGCGGCTACGGCGGCGCGCTGGCAGGACCGCTGCAAGTGGTCGAAGCCCGCCATTCCGCCGCCGAGGTTGGCGACGAGCCTCTGTTGCTGTCCGCCTTTGCCCCGACCTTCATCGGCCGCGACCGCGCCGCCGCCGTGCGTCTGGCCGAGGCGTCGGGGGCGGATGTCATCCTGATGGATGACGGTTTTCAGAACCCCGCCGTGGTCAAGGATCTGTCGCTTGTTGTGGTTGATGCCGCCATGGGGTTCGGCAACGGGCTCTGTCTGCCCGCCGGCCCCCTGCGCGAACCCGTGCTGGTGGGACTTGCCCGCGCCGACCTCATTCTCGCGATCGGGGACGCGTCTGCCCAGGCGCGGTTTCCGGCCCGCTGGCCCGATCTGCCAAAACCCGTCTTGCAGGCCAGCCTGCACCCCTTGGCGATGGGCATGGACTGGCACGGCACCCGCGTCATTGCCTTTGCCGGCATCGGCAACCCGGCCAAGTTCTTCGCAACCCTGCGGGCCGAAGGGGCCGAGATCCTGCGCGAAGTGCCTCTGGACGATCACCAGCCCCTGACCGAGCCTTTGATGAAGCGGCTGGAGGTCGAGGCGCAGTTGCGCGGTGCCCAGCTTGTCACCACCGAAAAGGATGCCGTCCGCCTGCCGCCGCGCTTTCGCACGCAGGTTCTGACCCTGCCGGTGCGCCTGACCTTGCCGGACTGGTCCCTGCTTGACGCAGCCCTCGCCCGCCTCGGCCTGTAAAGAAGTCGTCCAACCCCAAGTAGGTCGGGGTATACCCCGACTCACCCCGCTCAACCCCCTGCGAACCGTTCGCAACAACCTTTCCCTGCGGTTAATGAAAACAGCTATCTTATTGATAATAATAGAAAAAACTAGATGTCGTCAAAAGCGACGTCTGCGCGTCACGCGTCCCAACCATCCATCGCAGCCAGGGCGTCCTCCGCCGTCTCGACATAGCGAAACAGCTTCAGGTCGTTCCGGTTGATCGTGCCCGCCTCTGCCAGCGCTTCCCAGTTGATGACCTTTTCCCAGAAGGCGCGGCCGAACAGCAGGAACGGCACCGACTTCATCCGCCCGGTCTGTATGAGGGTCAGCGCCTCGAACATCTCATCCATCGTGCCAAAGCCGCCGGGAAAGATGCAGATCGCCCTGGCCCGCATCAGGAAATGCATCTTGCGGATCGCGAAATAGTGGAAGTTGAACGACAGGTCCGGGGTGACATAGGGGTTGGGGGCCTGCTCGTGGGGCAGCACGATGTTCAGCCCGATCGATTGCCCCCCCGCTTCATCGGCCCCCCGGTTTCCCGCCTCCATCACCCCCGGCCCGCCCCCAGTGCAGATCACGAACTCGCGGCCATAGGTCAACAGGCTGCGCTCGGTGACGGCGCGGGCAAAGCGGCGGGCCTCGTCGTAGAACCCGGCCAGATTGACCAAACCCGGAAGGGCGTGATCCCGGGTCTCCGGGCTTGGTATCCGGGCACCGCCGAACAGCACGACCGTCGAGGTGATCCCCCGCTCGTCCATGATCATCTCGGGTTTCAAGAGCTCCAGCTGCAGCCTGACCGGCCGCAACTCCTCGCGCATCAGAAAGTCCTGATCGGCAAAAGCCAGCCGGTAGGCCGGCGCACGGGTCTGCGGCGTGTCGGGCAGCCGATGCGTTGCCGCCACGTCCTGAACCGAGTCGCGGAAAGGGTGAGGGCGGGCGTCGTCTTTCATGGTCCGGGATCACTTGCGATTGTTTTGCTGGCCCCAGACCTATAGCGTCGTCCCAGCTTAGGAAAGGACCAGGCATGGACTGGCAGGCAGAAATCAGCGTTGCAGCAGACCGCATCCGCCCCCATATCCGCCGCACACCTGTCATCGACCTCGATCTGCCAGGCGGGCTACGTGTCGCGTTGAAGCTGGAGCAGATGCAGCATACCGGCAGCTTCAAGGCCCGCGGCGCCTTCAACACGCTCCTCTCACGGCCCGTTCCCGCCGCGGGGGTGGTGGCGGCCTCGGGTGGAAACCATGGCGCCGCTGTGGCCCATGCGGCCCGCAGCCTTGGCCATGCGGCAAGGATATTCGTTCCCGAATATGCCGGTCCCGCCAAGATCGCCCTGATCCGCCAGCAGGGAGCGGATCTGGATGTCGTGGCGGGTGTTTATGCCGACGCCGCCGCCCGCGCCCAAGCTCATGCCGATGCGACGGGCGCGATGCAGATCCACCCCTATGACGCCCCCGCCACCGTGACGGGTCAGGGCACGCTGATGCGGGAGTGGGAGGAGCAGGGACTGGATGCCGACACCGTCCTCATCGCCGTCGGCGGTGGTGGCCTGATCGCCGGAGCGATGGGGTGGTTGCAGGGCCGTCGCAAGATCGTCGCGGTGGAACCCGAACTAGCCCCCACACTGCACCGCGCCTTGGCCGACGGGCCGGAAACGGTGGTGAAGGTAAGCGGCATCGCCGCCAACGCGCTGGGGGCCAGCACGATTGGACGCATCGCCTATGACCTCGCCAA
>JANMCI010000230.1:0-1828 GCA_031361245.1 Rhodobacterales bacterium | reverse complement strand
CCGTCACCGTCACCGTCACCGTCGCCAAAGGCGCGAAAAACGCTGCGCGAAAAGGTTTAAATGGAGTTAATGGAAACCTTTAAATCATTGATTTTAAATGATAAAACACGATGTCGTCAAAAGCGACGTCGCGCGACATTTCTCGGTTCAGCCGGGTGGGGCCACCCGAAATCACCCTTCCGCCTCCTGCAAGATCCGCTCCAGGGTCCGTTTCATCGCTGCATGAAACACCGGGTTCGAGCGGCGGTAATACGGGATCGCCATGATCGCCTTCGCCAGAGCCAGCGCCCGCCCCCTCGCCCAGGCCGCCGGATCAGGCCGCAGCCGCTCCCGCAGCAGGCGCCGCGCCGGCGGGTCCAGCAGGGTCCAGCCGACCATCAGGTCCATGCCCGGATCGCCCAGTCCCATCGTCCCCCAGTCGATCACTCCGCTCAACCGCCCCCGACGGGTCAGCAGGTTCAACGGGTGCAGATCGCCGTGAACCCAGACCGGGGCGGCCCGATACTCCGGCACCTCCCGCGCGGCCTCGGCCACCCTTCGGCGCAGAATGCCCTGATCCGCCTCGCCCTCGAACCCCGCGATAAAGGGATCAAGCCCCGCCAGCAGGTGATCCATCCGGTCCGCCGCGCCCCGCAATGGCGCGCCCTGCGGGCAGGGCAGACTGTGGAGGGCGATCAGAAAGTCAGCCATGCTTGCCGCAGCCCCCATCTGGTCCGACGCTGGCGCCGCAAAGGCATCCCGCCCCGCAACCCATGGCCCTAAAGTCCAGCGAAAGGGATAGCCAAGGCCGGGCGCGCCAATCCTGCCGATCCGGGGAACTTCCAGCGGCAGGTGCGGCGCCAAGGCGGGCAGCCAGCGGGCCACCCGGTCGATCTGCGCCTCGGCCCCGGGCAGCCGGGGGAAGCGGGCGATGTGCCCCGGCCCGACCCGGTACAGCACGGTATCCGTCCCCTCCCGCCCCACGCGTCGCAGCCCAAGTCCCGCGAGCTCCGGCACCTGCTCGGCGATCAACGCCCGCGCGGTTCGGGGCGTGACAGCGTGTTCCGCGGCATGCATTGCACGCGCTAGCCAGCAGGGTCTGGCGCGGGATTGGCCCCGCAAACCAGAACGGCCAGCTTCTCACCGGGGCGCGGCCGGTACGCCCCCGACAAGAGGGCGGCCAGGGCCGTCGCACCGGCAGGCTCGACCCATTGCCTGAGGCTGCGCCAAAGCTGAGTCTGCGCCTCCACAATCGCAGCATCGCTGACCAGCACCGACGCCAGGCCCTGTGATTTGGCGAGGTCATAGGCGATGCGTCCAATCGTGCTGGCCCCCAGCGCGTTGGCGGCGATGCCGCTTACCTTCACCACCGTTTCCGGCCCGTCGGCCAAGGCGCGGTGCAGTGTGGGGGCAAGTTCGGGTTCCACCGCGACGATCTTGCGACGCCCCTGCAACCATCCCATCGCTCCGGCGATCAGGCCACCACCGCCGACGGCGATGAGGACGGTGTCGGCATCCAGCCCCTGCTCCTCCCACTCCCGCATCAGCGTGCCCTGACCCGCCACGGTGGCGGGGGCGTCATATGGGTGGATCTGCATCGCCCCCGTCGCTTCGGCATGGGCTTGGGCTCGGGCGGCGGCGTCGGCATAAACACCCGCCACGACTTCCAGATCCGCCCCCTGCTGACGGATCAGGGCGATCTTCGCAGGACCGGCATATTCGGGGACGAATATCTTCGCCGCGTGGCCAAGGCTGCGGGCCGCATGGGCCACAGCGGCGCCATGGTTTCCACCCGAGGCCGCCACCACCCCCGCGGCGGGAACGGGCCGTGAGAGGAGCGTGTTGAAGG
>JANMCI010000119.1:0-8283 GCA_031361245.1 Rhodobacterales bacterium | reverse complement strand
AAGATCCAGGGCAACCACTTCCGGCGCCGCCCAGGTCTCGGCCATGCCGGAATACGGGTCTTCCGGCACCACGCGCGCCATTGCCACGGCACGTTCGGCAAGGTCGGCAAAACCGGCCGGGTCCACCGCGCTGGACGAGACAATGGCCGTTAGAAATCACGACGTGACGCTTGTGCCAAAAGGTCACCATCCATGTGGCACGCCCTATGGTTATGAGCTTTACTACCTAAATGTCATGGCGGGGCCGCGCCGCAACTGGCGGTTCCAGAACGACCCGGATCACGACTGGATTTTCCGGCGTGACAATCCCGGGGTCTGACGATCAGGGCGAGATCAGGGTCAGTCTGTTGCCGGGGCCCAGACTGCGCAGTTCTCGCTCGACCAATCGTGGACGGGGCAAGTCGGGTGCCAACACAGTGAGTTTTCCGGCGAAACCAAGCTCTTCCAGAGTTTCGATTGCAGTCATTGCGTCATAATTCGGGGCGAAGAGCGGTAAGATGATCAATGTCGGCTCTAACAAAACGAGCACATCCGCGGTCAGATCAGCAAACCGGAGGTGGGTCACGCCCGGGATCGGCACGGGACCATCTGGCCCTAGAAACAGCTCGCAATCCAATGCGATGACCTTTTCGCCCTTCAGGGCGATCGGCATCATCGCTGCAGTGTCTGGCGGCTTTCCCTTCGGTTCCATTTTGGCAGCTGTTCCGGTTGTATAACTCTTCATGATACGTGCCAAAGTTGAACGCGGCGACTTTGCACACGTCTGAGGATAAAGATTCCCGCGATGCGTTGCGGAATTGCTGGTCGGCGCCCGGGTTGGGCGCTAGTCAGGCAATACGACCAAAAAGGGTGCAAATTATGGCCGAACTAATCGAGGACGTTTTGGCTGGACTGCCGATGGCGGCCCTGCTGGTTGGTCCGGATGCGCGCGTTGCCGCTGCAAACGAGGCCGCCCTGTCCTTGTTGGGACGAACGATCGTCGGGCGGCACCACAGTTTTGCTTTGCGCCAGCCCGAGGTCCTGCAGGCGATTTCCCTGGCACTTGCAGGGAGGGAGCAAAGCTTTGTCCGGCAAGTGCTGCCGGGGCCAAGCCATGAAGTCGTCCATCGCATTACCGTTTCACCGGTTTGGTCCAGTGCCATGTGCCTTTTTCAGGACATCAGCGACCAGGAACAAGCCGAACAGACGCGGCGCGATTTCGTGGCCAATGTCAGTCACGAATTGCGCACTCCGCTCACCTCGCTTCTAGGGTTCATCGAGACGTTGCGGGGCCCTGCAAAGGATGATGCTGCTGCCAGAGGTCGGTTTCTGGCGATCATGACGGGCGAAGCCGAGCGGATGAACCGTCTGGTGCAAGACCTTTTGCAACTGAGCAGGGTCGAGGCGCAGGAACGTCAGCGCCCGGCAACGCGCCATGACCTTGCAGCGCTGACCCAGTCGGCGTTGCAAAGCCTTCGCCCGTTGGCGTCAGCCTCAGGGGTCGAGATCATGTCCCGTGGCTTGGACGCGCCAATCCCGACATTGGTTGACCCTGACCAGATGATGCAGGTCGTCACCAATCTGGTCGAGAACGCCATCAAATATGGCGGGGCGGGCAAGCAGGTACTGGTGTCGCTGTCGCAGGAGGAGGGGCCGCGGGGCCCGCTGATCAGACTGGACGTCACCGACTATGGCGACGGCTTTGATCCCCTTCACATTCCCCGTCTGGCGGAACGATTCTACCGGATTGATGGCCATCGCTCGCGCGAGAAGGGCGGCACAGGCCTGGGTCTCGCCATCGTCAAGCACATCGCCCATCGCCATCGCGGTCGGCTCGCGATCGACAGCAGTCCTGGAAAAGGGTCGACTTTTTCGGTGATATTGCCGGCGGGATGACCGGCAAATCGGGCTGTCATGAAACCGTTACAAAACCGTCGCAAAAGCTATGCCTAACCTCCCTATGCGGTGACAGCGAAGGGGCGGTCATTCGGACCGCAACCTGACATGCGACTGGACAGGAGAAACAGATGTCCCTCACCAAACTTTCGATCTCGGCGATCGCGATTCTCGCAGCATCGTCTTTTGCGGCCTCGGCCCGTGATCAGCTGCAAATTGCCGGTTCTTCGACCGTGTTGCCCTACGCCACCATTGTGGCCGAGGCTTTCGGCGAGCAAGGCGAGTTCAAGACGCCGGTCGTCGAAGGTGGCGGCTCGGGTGCCGGCCGCAAGAAGCTGTGCGAAGGCGTCGGCGAAGAAACCATCGACATCGCGAATTCCTCCTCGCGGATCAAGCAGTCGGACATCGACACCTGCAACGCCAACGGCGTCACGGAAATCCTTGAGGTCCGCTTCGGCTATGACGGCATCGTCTTCGCTTCGGACATCAACGGCGCTGATTTCGCGCTGACCCCGGCAGACGTCTGGGGAGCTCTGGCCGCGCAGACCGTCAAAGACGGTGCCTTGGCCGCAAACGGCGCCAAGACCTGGGCTGACGTGAACGCCGCTCTGCCCGCGCAAGAGATCATGGCTTTCATCCCCGGCACCAAGCACGGCACGCGGGAAGTGTTCGACGTCAAGATTCTGGAAGCGGGCTGCAAGGAAGCCGGCGCCTACGATCTGTACCTTGCCGCCTCGACCGGAGCGGACGACGCAGCCAAGGCAAAGGACGCACTTGCCGGCTGTCTGGCACTGAGGACAGACGGCGTGTCCGTCGACATTGACGGCGATTATACCGAGACCCTGTCGCGGATTGACGCCAACAAAGCCGCAATTGGCGTGTTCGGCCTGTCGTTCTACGAAAACAACACCGACAAGCTGAAAGTTGCCACCGTGAACGGCATTTCACCCTCGGTCGATACGATCGCCAAAGGCGAATACCCGGTGTCGCGCCCGCTGTTCTTCTATGTCAAGAAAGCGCATATCGGTGTGATCCCGGGGCTCAAGGAATATGTCCAGTTCTTCCTGTCCGACGACATGGCGGGTCCGGATGGCGCCTTGGCCGACTACGGTCTGGTTCCCGATCCGGAACTCGAAGCCACCCGCGCGGCCGTCGAGGCTGAAACCCCGATGGCTCCGCTGGAATAACTGCCGGTCCGGGGCGCGGGGAATCCCGCGCCCCGACTCTTGTGAATTGGGACGAACATGAGCCTTGGTTTCCTGATCCTGATCGTCCTTGCACTGTCCGCTGGCGGGTTTGTCATGGGACGTGCCCGCGCTGTCGCCAAGGCTGGCGGGGACATCAGGAAACTGCATTCCCTTCCGCCGTTTTATGGCCGGATTACCCTGCTCTGGACAGCCGTTCCTGCATTGCTGCTGATTGGCTCATGGGTGCTGCTCGAGCCGGTATTTGTTGAAAACAAGGCGTTGTCGCTGATTGCGCCAGAGGAAATTCCCGAGGGAAAGTCCGCGGCGCTGGTCATGGCCGATGTGCGACGAATCGCAGCCGGGCTCGCAATCATCGAGCAGCGCGCCGATGAAGCCTCAACGCCGCCCTATGCCGATCCGGCAGCGTTGAAAGCCATGTTGAATGATGCCGGGGTTGTGCTGGAAACCGAGCCGACGGCTTCGACCATGGCCGCTACCTCGGCTTTGCGAGAAGCCACGAACACCTCGCGCTTTGCGCTGAGCCTTGTCGCCATTGCGGCCTCCGTTGCGGGGCTTGGCTTTTCCCTGTCGCGGATCACCGCCGAATTCCGGGCCCGCAACGCCACGGAAAGTTTTGCCATGTGGCTCTTGATCGCCTGCTCGCTGGTGGCGGTCCTGACGACGGTTGGAATCGTGTTTTCCCTCTTTTCGGAAACCGTGCATTTCTTCCGGCTCTATCCGGCCCGCGATTTCTTCTTTTCGACCACTTGGAACCCGCAGTTCGGCGGCGGATCTTCGCTTGGTCTGTGGCCGTTGGTTTGGGGAACGATCTATGTTTCACTGATCGCACTCGTGGTGGCGGTGCCGATTGGCCTCATGTCGGCGATCTATCTGGCTGAGTATGCTACCAAGAGAACGCGGTCGTGGGTCAAGCCGGCGATCGAGATCCTCGCGGGCATCCCGACGATCGTGTATGGCCTCTTCGCGCTCATCACCGTGGGCCCGTTGCTGCGCGATTACTTTGCCCAGCCGCTGGGCTTTGGCGACAGTTCGTCCTCCGTGATGACGGCGGGTCTGGTCATGGGGATCATGGTCATTCCCTTCGTGTCCTCTCTCAGTGACGACATTATCAACGCCGTGCCGCAGTCGCTGCGTGATGGCTCGCTGGGACTGGGCGCAACACCATCCGAAACGATCCGGCAGGTCGTTTTGCCCGCGGCCTTGCCCGGGATCGTCGGGGCCATCCTTCTGGCCGCCTCGCGCGCCATCGGCGAGACGATGATCGTGGTGATGGGGGCGGGGGCGGCTGCGAAGCTGTCGCTGAACCCGTTCGAGGCCATGACCACCGTTACCGTAAAGATCGTCAGCCAGCTGACCGGCGACACCGAGTTTGCCAGCCCGGAAACGCTTGTGGCTTTTGCGCTTGGCCTGACCCTTTTCACCCTGACCCTGGCGCTCAACGTGATCGCTCTGGTCATCGTGCGCACCTATCGGGAGCAATATGAATGAGCGTCTCGCTCCTCACTCAGGACGCCAGGACCAGGAAGCGGAACGCGGCGGAAACGCGGTTCAGGCTCTATGGTCTCGTGGCAATCTGCCTCGCGATTGCAGCGCTTGTCTGGCTGCTGGTCTCCATTTTTTCGCAAGGCCTCCCCGCCTTTCGCCAGACCTTTCTGACCTTCCCCGTGACGCTGAGCGAGGCAGCGCTGGACAAGCAGGGCAACCGAAACCCTGCCGAGATGGCAAAGGTGACGACGATCGGCTATGGCAAGGAACTGGCAAAGGCACTTGAAGCCGAGATCGCTGCGCGTGGGCTTGATACCGGCGGCATGACGGCAAAGGAAATCGGAGCGATGATCTCCGAGGAATCCGCAGCCACCCTGCGTGACAAGGTCCTCGGCGATCCCGCCTTGATTGGCCAGACCATCCCGTTCAAGGCTTTGGCGAATGGGCGGGTCGACGGCTACTACAAGGGCCGCGTGACGATGGAAAGTGCCGCCAAGGACAAGAACACTTCGCCGGAGAAGTTGGCCCTTGCCGACAAGCTCGCGACGGCGGGTATCCTGTCGATCGATTTCAACCCCGGCTTCCTGACCCGGCCGGATGCGTCCGACAAACGCCCAGAGGCGGCTGGGCTTGGCATTGCGATCATCGGCTCGCTTTACATGATGGCCGTTGTGTTGGTGCTGGCGCTGCCCATCGGTGTCGGCGCGTCGGTCTATCTTGAGGAATTTGCCCCCAAGAATCGCTGGACCGATCTGATTGAGGTCAACATCGCCAACCTCGCCGCCGTCCCATCGATCGTCTACGGCATCCTTGGACTTGCGGTCTTCATCAACTTTGGCGGCTTGCCAAGGTCCGCACCCATCGTCGGTGGCCTCGTGCTGACGCTGATGACCTTGCCGCGCATCGTCATCCCGACCAGAGCCGCCCTGAAAGCCGTGCCGCCCTCGATCCGCGACGCAGCGCTTGGTATCGGCGCCTCGCGACTGCAGACGGTGACCCACCACGTGCTGCCGCTGGCAATGCCCGGTATCCTGACCGGCACGATCATCGGCCTCGCGCAGGCCCTTGGCGAGTCGGCGCCGCTGTTGCTGGTTGGTATGGTCGCCTTCGTTCGCGATTTCCCCGGCGCGCCGCCCGGCGGGCTTCTCGATCCTGCCGCTGCCCTGCCGGTTCAGGTCTACAACTGGACCCAGCGCGGCGATCCGGGCTTTGTGGAACGCGCGTCGGGAGCGATCATCGTGCTGCTGGTCATCCTCGTCGCAATGAACGCCGTGGCGATCTACCTGCGCCGCAAATACGAACGCCGTTGGTAGGAGCAGACCCTTGAAGGACAGCAGACTGGAGCGGAATGTGCAAACCGACACGAACAAGATCGAGGCACGCAAGGTGCAGGTCTATTACGGCGACAATCATGCGCTCAAGGATGTCGATGTCGACATCCTCGACAAGACCGTGACGGCCTTCATCGGGCCGTCGGGTTGCGGCAAGTCGACCTTCCTGCGCTGTCTCAACCGCATGAATGACACGATCCCGACGTGCCGCGTCGAGGGTCTGATCAAGATGGACAATGAGGACATCTATGATCCCAGGGTCGATCCCGTCCAGCTGCGCGCCAAGGTCGGCATGGTGTTCCAAAAGCCCAATCCCTTCCCGAAGTCGATCTATGACAATGTGGCTTATGGCCCCAAGATCCATGGCCTGACCCGCAACAAGGCGGAGCTTGACGAGATCGTGGAAACCGCCATCCGCAGGGCAGCACTGTGGAATGAGGTCAAAGACCGCCTGAATGCGGCCGGCACCTCGCTTTCGGGCGGTCAGCAACAGCGTCTCTGCATCGCCCGCGCCATTGCGACCAGCCCGGAAGTGCTGCTGATGGACGAACCCTGCTCGGCACTTGACCCGATCGCCACGGCACAGGTCGAGGAACTGATCGACGAGCTTCGTGCCCAGTTCTCGGTCGTCATCGTCACCCATTCGATGCAGCAGGCTGCCCGCGTCAGCCAGCGCACCGCCTTCTTTCACCTCGGTTCGCTGGTGGAATACGGCGAAACCGGCCAGATCTTCACAAATCCCACGGATCCGCGGACGGAATCCTACATCACCGGCCGGATAGGCTGAGGAGTCATCATGAAGAACGACCCCCATATCGCCCGCGCCTTTGACCGTGACCTCGAGGCCATTCAGGCCCTGGTCCTCAAGATGGGCGGGCTGGTCGAGGCGGCACTTTCCGACGCTGCTGCGGCCCTTGAAACCCGCGATGATGCCTTGGCCGAACAGGTCCGCAAAGGCGATGTAGCGATTGACGGGCTGGAAGAGCAGGTCAATGCCGAATGTGCGCGCCTGATCGCCATCCGCGCCCCTGCGGCCAGCGATTTGCGCACGGTGCTGACGGTCATGAAGATCGCCTCGTCGCTTGAGCGATGTGGCGACTATGCCAAGAATCTCGCCAAACGGTCGGTCGTGCTGGGTACGATGCCGACCATCCCGGGGGCGGCGGGTTCGATCCGCCGGATGGCGCGGCAAGTGGGGCTCTTGCTGAAGAACGCGCTCGACGCCTATATCGCCCGCGATGTCGGACTGGCCGAAGAGGTGCGCCAGCAGGATCAGGACGTGGATCAGATGTACACGGCCCTCTTCCGCGAGTTTCTGACCCATATGATGGAGGACCCGCGCAACATCACCGCCTGCATGCACCTGCATTTCATCGCCAAGAACATCGAGCGGGTGGGCGACCACGCGACGACGATTGCCGAGCAGGTGATCTACCTCGCCACCGGCGCCATGCCGGGCGAAGCGCGGCCCAAGGGAGAGGCGGTCATCTCGGGGACCGGCAAATGAGCGCGCCGCAGGTTCTGCTGGTCGAGGATGAACCGGCCCAGCGCGAAGTGCTGGCCTATAACCTTGAGGCCGAGGGTTTTCAGGTCACGCAGGCCAGCAATGGCGAAGAAGCCATGATGCTGGTGGCGGAGGCCGCGCCGGATTTGATCCTGCTCGACTGGATGATGCCGCTGGTTTCGGGGCTGGAGGTGTGCCGCCGGTTGAAGATGCGGCCCGAGACGCGGGGCATTCCGGTGATCATGCTGTCGGCCCGGTCCGAAGAGGTCGACAAGGTGCGCGGGCTGGAAATGGGGGCTGATGACTATGTCATCAAACCCTATTCGCTGGTCGAACTGATGGCGCGGCTGCGGGCCCATCTGCGCCGGGTCAGACCCGCGGCGGGGGGACTGGTGCTGGAATGGGGTGACATCAGTCTGGACCCCGAGACCCACCGCGTCTTGCGGGGCGGAGCCGCCCTGAAACTGGGCCCGACCGAGTTTCGGCTTTTGGCCACGCTTTTGGAAAAGCCGGGGCGGGTGTTCAGTCGCGAGCAGCTTCTGGACCGGGTCTGGGGGCGGGACATCTATGTCGACAGCCGAACGGTCGACGTTCATATCGGGCGGCTCAGAAAATCGCTGAACGCCCTTGGCGGCGAAGACCCCCTGCGCACCGTGCGCGGTGCGGGCTATGCGCTGGGATAGGGCGTCCAGATCTGGACGCTTTTTTAAAGCGTTTAATATCAATGTGTTGGCTTTAATAAATTAACCCGGCGGTAAGGCAGGGGCTAAACGGGCAATTTCGGGCCCGCGCAAGCCCGTCGATACGGTGTTGATCTGATGACTGCCTTGGCGTCAGCGCCCGGCCAGACGGTGCAGGATGGCAGAGGCGTCATCGTGAA
>JANMCI010000115.1:0-15542 GCA_031361245.1 Rhodobacterales bacterium | reverse complement strand
CCCATCGCGTCCGACCCTGCCCTGGCTGGCAAGAAGCCGAAGCCGCGGCCGGCAGCGCTGGTGGACCCGAACGCGACCGCGGGCCAGCAGGGCGAGGCGCTGGCCCCCGCAGCGGACAGCCGTTTCGCCAGCGCCAGACCGCAGAAGCGGCCTGCCGCCCTGACCCGGATCGCCAGTGCCGAACCCGCGGCGACCGAGGTGGTCAATGAAGCGGCTGCGGCCTCGCTGGCCGCGAACGGGGTGCAGGCCAGCACAAGTGCTCTGGCCGTCGCGGTGTCGCGCAAACCGGCGGCGCGGCCCAGCGGCATGGATCAGGCGGTAGATGCCGCAGTGGCTGCTGCCGTCAGCGCGCCTGACCCTGAACCCGCAGCCCAGCCCGAAGCCCGGACGCAGACCGCCAGTCTTGCCCCGGAAGAGCAGGTTGAACCCGAAGTCGAGGCCCCTGCCCCACGGCTGCCGACCAATGCCTCGGTCGCCAAGCAAGCCACGGTCAAGAATGCGCTGAACCTGTCGCGGGTCTCTCTGGTGGGGATCTTCGGGACCTCATCGGGGCGCTATGCTCTGGTGCGTCAGCCCGGTGGCGGGGTCAAGAAGGTCGTCGTTGGCGACACCATCGATGGCGGCAAGATCGCGGCCATCAGCGCTACGGCGGTGCAGTATCAAAAGGGCGGCCGCATGCTGACCCTGTCGCTGCCCAAGGGTTGAGCCGAGCGGCCCCAAGGGGTCCATCCTCCCCTTCTCTTTTCCAAAACCAGATGAGATAGAATGGGCGCGGGCCTCGCATTTTGGCCTGCGAAAGGCCGCCATGGAAAGTTTCCTGCTGCAAGCGTCGATCTATCTTGGCACCGCTGTGCTGGTGGTGCCGGTTTCGGTGCGTCTGGGGCTCGGCTCGGTTCTGGGCTATCTGGCGGCGGGCATCCTGATGGGCCCGGTCATGGGGCTGGCGGGGGCGGAAACGAGCGATCTGCAGCAGTTCGCGGAATTCGGCGTGGTGCTGATGCTGTTCCTCATCGGGCTGGAGTTGCGGCCCGCAGCGCTGTGGGACATGCGGCACAGGCTGATCGGCATGGGGGGCATGCAGGTCGGGCTGACGATGGCGGCGGTCGCACTGGCCGCGGTGGCGTTCGGTGTGGCGTGGCAGGTTGCGGTGATCATCGGGATGTTGGGGGCGATGTCCTCGACCGCGATCGTGCTGCAGACCCTGTCGGAAAAGGGCTTGATGGGCACGGCCGGGGGGCGGGCGTCGTTTGCGGTGCTGCTGACGCAGGATCTGGCGGTGGTGCCGATCCTGGCGATCATGCCGTTTCTGGCGCCGGGCAAGGCTGCACCCGCGGCGGGCGAGGTGTCAGGGGGTCTGGCAGGCTCGCTGATCTCGCAGGTGCACGGACTGCCTGCATGGGGGGTGACGCTGCTGACGCTGGCCATCGTGGCGGGGATCGTGCTGGCCGGGCATTTCCTGAGCCGCCCGGTGTTTCGGTTTGTCCACGCCGCGCGGTTGCCCGAGATGTCCACCTTTATCTCGCTGCTGATGGTCCTGGGCATCGCGTTTCTGATGATGCTGGTCGGCCTTTCGCCGGCGCTTGGGACCTTTGTGGCGGGCGTGGTGCTGGCGAATTCCGAGTTCCGCCACCAGCTGGAGGCGGATCTGCAGCCGTTCAAGGGGCTGCTGATGGGGCTCTTTTTCATGACGGTGGGGGTGGGGATCAACTTTGCCCTGCTGATCGGCTCTCCGCTGTTGATCGTGGGGGCGGTGCTGGGGCTGATCGCGATCAAGGTGCTGGTGTTGTGGGTGGTGGCGCTGGTGTTCCGGCTGAAGGCGCGGGACCGGATGCTGTTCGCGCTGGGTCTGGCGCAGGGCGGCGAGTTCGGGTTTCTGATCATCACCATCGCGCGCAGCGAAAACGCCCTGCCGGTCTTGACCGGGCAGGTGGCACAACTGGTGATCAGCCTGTCGATGCTGCTGACACCGCTGCTGTTTCTTGGCTACGAGGCGATCTCGGCCCGGCTGGCGGCGCGGCAAACTGAAGAGCCTGCCGATGTGATCGATGAGCGCGGCGCGGTGATCATCGCGGGGGTGGGGCGTTTCGGGCAGGTGGTGAACCGGCTGGTGCGCCATTCCGGCCTGACGACGGTGGTGCTGGACAGCGACATGGCAACGATCGAAACGCAGCGTCGTTTTGGCGTGAAAGGGTATTTCGGCGATCCGACCCGGCCGGAATTGCTGGATGCCGCAGGGCTGATGACGGCGCAGGCGCTGGTGGTCGCCATTGACGACAAGCGCAAGGCCACTGAGCTTGTGCGCTTTGCCCGGATGCGGCGGCCGGATATCGAGATCATCGCCCGCGCCCGCGACCGGATTCATGTCTATGAACTTTACCAGGCAGGTGCCACCAAGATCGTGCGCGAAACCTTTGACAGTTCGGTCCGGGCGGGACGCTATGTGTTGGAAAGCATGGGCTTTACCGACTATGAGGCCGCGACCTTGAGCCAGGCGTTCTGGCGGCTGGACCGCTCGGCCATGCAGGAGATGGCCGAATTGTGGGTTCCGGGCGAACAGATGGACCTGAACAAGGACTTCGTGGCGCGGGCCAAGGAGCTCGACGTCGAGATGCAACTGTCGCTGATGCAGGAGCTGGACGGGGCGCGGCTCAAGACCGGCACCTGATTGTCGCCACCGGCGGTGATGCCTCCGGCGGGAGTATTTGGCAAGGTGCAAATCAGCTGTCGGACACGCCGGCTTCGGCAAAGGTCGCCATGCCGGAATGGCAGTTGGCGGCGGCCTGAAGGAGGCCGATGGCCAGCGCCGCGCCAGAGCCTTCGCCGAGGCGCAGGCCGAGGCTGAGCAGCGGGACCTTGCCAAGCGCGGTCAGAAGACGCGCATGGGCTGCCTCGGCGCTGACGTGGGCCGCGAGGCAGTGGTCAAGGGCGGCGGGGTTGGCGGCTTTCAGCACGGCAGCGGCAGAGCAGGCGATGAAGCCGTCCAGAAGCACCGGGATGCGGTGGTGGCGCGCGGCCAGCATCGCCCCCGCCATCGCGGCAATCTCGCGCCCGCCAAGGCAGCGCAAGACCTCAAGCGGGTCGCGGGAGGTGTGAAGGGCAACCCCGGCCGCGACGGCCCCGGCTTTGCGCTGGAGGCCGGCATCGTCAACCCCGGTGCCGCGCCCGACCCAATCCGCCGCATCCCCGCCAAAAAGGGCGCAGGAGATGGCCGCGGCAGAGGTCGTGTTGCCGATGCCCATTTCGCCCGGGACCAGAAGGTCGGCCTTGGGGTCGACGGCATTCCAGCCGGTTTGCAGGGCGGTGAGGAGATCAGGCTCGGTCATGGCGGGGGCTTGGGTGAAGTCGGCGGTGGGGTGGTCGAGGTCGAGCGCCTCGACCGTCATGGTGGCACCAAAGGTCCTTGCCAGCTGGTTGATCGCCGCCCCGCCGTGGCGGAAGTTGGCGACCATCTGGACGGTGACCTCGGGCGGAAAGGCCGACACGCCCTGCGCCACAACCCCATGATTTCCCGCGAAAATCGCCACTTGCGGCCGGACGATCCGCGGGCGGTCATGGCCTTGCCAGCCAGCCAGAAAGATCGCGATATGTTCCAGCTGCCCCAAGGCACCCGGCGGCTTGGTCAAGACATCGTTGCGCGCCTTGGCCGCAGTGATCGCGGCGGTGTCGGCGGCGGGCAAGTTTGCCAGCAAGCCACGGAAGTCGGCAAGGGTTTCGGGGGTCATGGGGTCCATCCGGAAAGGGTTGCGCCGTTGGTAACCTTGCTGGACCGAATTGGCCAGCCGGGGCAGACCCTTCTTGCGCCATTCCCGACAAATGAAAACGGCGGCCCCCTTGGGGACCGCCGGCATCACAACGGATTACCTTGATCAGGCCGCGCGACCGATCAGAACTTCGCCGACGCGGCGCTGCGCGCCAGCCTCATCGGAGCCAGCAACTGCGGCAACTTCGCGGGTCAGGCGCTCCAGCGCGGCCTCGTAAAGCTGACGCTCGGAATAGGACTGCTCGCGCTGGTCGTCCGAGCGGTGCAGGTCGCGCACCACTTCGGCAATGGCCATCAGGTCGCCCGAGTTGATCTTTTGCTCATATTCCTGAGCGCGGCGCGACCACATGGCCCGCTTGACGCGTGCCTTGCCTTTCAGGGTGTCCAAAGCCTTGGTCACCACATCCGGCGTCGAAAGCGAGCGCATGCCGATCTCGGTCGCCTTGTGCGTCGGAACCCGCAGGGTCATCTTGTCCTTTTCAAAGGAGATGACGAAAAGTTCAAGGCGGAAGCCCGCGATCTCTTGCTCTTCGATCGAGATGATGCGGCCCACGCCATGCGCGGGATACACCACAAACTCGTTGGGGTGGAACTCAGGCTTCTTCATCTTGGTCATTCAGTCGCTTCCTCAGGGGCAAGGCCCAATTCAGACAAAAACTTCACGATCACGGTTGAAAACCGTGCCGTTCCGACCGAAGTTATCGTCAGAGAAACCACGCCCATGCGAGCAGCGCTGAGCGAAGTCCAGGCATCCTACGTTGATTGTGAGGATTGTATAACACAAAACGTGACTGATTCCAACTGTCACGCGCGAGGTTACCCTGCGGAATCGGCGGCTTTGGCTTTGATTCTCGTGGATTTCCCGTTTCAGCGGCTGTTCAGGGGCGAATCGGTGCTCAGCCGCCCGGGCCCGCCAGTTCAGAGAAATACTTCTTGATCTTGTCCTTTTCGCCGTCGCGCTCCTCGGCTTCGGGAAGGGGGTCTTTCTTGGTGACGATCACCGGCCACATTTCGGAATATTTGCGATTGAAGGTGACCCAGGCTTCCAGATCCGGCTCGGTGTCGGGGCGGATCGCGTCGGCAGGGCATTCGGGTTCGCAGACACCGCAATCGATGCATTCGTCGGGGTGGATGACCAGCATGTTCTCACCCTCGTAGAAGCAATCCACGGGGCATACCTCGACACAGTCGGTGTATTTGCAGGCAATGCAGTTGTCGACGACCACGTACGTCATGGGTCCGGTCCTATCCTTCACGTAACGCCGTCTGACTAAAGGAGCGGGGCGGAGGATTCAAGGTCGGAAGAAGGGGGAGAGAGGTCGAGGTACAGGCTTTGTGCTTCGCCAGTCGGGCCGCGGCGGTGCCCGAGGGCCAGAATGCGGATGACGCGGATGCGGTCACCTTGCGGGAACGTCAGGACATCGCCGGGTGACACGGCATGGCCGGGCTTCAGACAGTGCTGACGATTGATCCGCAGATGCCCTTCGGCGATCATCTCGGCGGCAAGGTCACGCCCTTTGAAGAAGCGGGCCTGATGAAGCCATTTGTCCAGCCGAAGTTTCGGCTGGACCGGGGTGTCCGGCTTGGCACCGGGACCGGACAATCAGAGCTTGGCCTTCAGGGCCAACAGGGCCGCAAAGGGGTTGTCGGGGTCTATCGGCTTTTCGACGCGCGGCGGGCGGGCCTCGTAGGTCTTGCCCTTGGCGTCATCCTTGCGCGGGCCGCGGTCGGGGCGGTCGCCCTTGTTGCCATCGAAGCGCGGCTTGCCTGCGTCCTTGGGTTTGCCCTGATAGCCTTCGCGGCGGCTTTGACCGTCTTTGACGCCCTCCTTGTTGCGATCGGGGCGGCGGTCGGTGCGCGGCGGCCGGGGGGCCTCGGCGGCGGCTGCGGCCTCGCCTTCGACCGGCGTTGCGGGGGCGGCCGCTGTGTCACGGCGAGGGCCGCGGTCGTGGCGTTGCGGGCGTTCGGGCCGGGGGGCGCGCTCGCGGGGTTTGGGGGCCCAGGTGAAGGTGTAGAATGTCTCCATCTCGGGCGCTGCCTCGGGTGTGGCGTCGTCGGGCAGTGCCTCGGGCTCCGCTGCGGCCACGGGTTCCGGCACGGGGTGCAGCAGCGAGACCTCTTCGGGCACCGGGTTCAGCGAGACAGGCTCGACCGGCTCTTCCACGACGGCGACCGGGGCGGGGGCGGACTTGACCTTGACCCGTTCCGCCTTGTCGCCCTTGTAGCCAAGGCCGGCCATCAGATCGACGAATTGTTCCAGCGTCATCCCGGTGATCGACAGCATCTCGGGCGTCGCCTCGAAGCCCGCACGGCTGTCTTTGGCGCGCAGAAGATCGGCCAGACGCTCCAGCATGTCGATGCGGATCGCGCGGGTGCCGGCGGGGTGGTAGCCTGCCAGCGTATAATGGCTGCGCGGCACATCGGGCAGGTTCGGGATGGTCACGAGGCCGGGCGGCGGGCTTTCGGGAAAGTCCTGCAGGCCATTCCACAGCGACCACAGCACGAGGCGCAGGCGCGTGGCGGCGGGTTTCAGCAAGAGCGGCAGGAAGATGGTGAACTGACCAAACCGGACGCCGTGCTTGCGCAGGGCAGAGCGGGCCTCCTGATCAAGCTCTTTGACCTCTGCGGCGACCTGATCGCGGGCAATCACGCCCATCGCTTCGACCACACGGAAAGCGAAGCCGCGGGCAAGGCCCTGCAGGCTTTCGTCGCGGGCAATGGCCATCAAGGGCTCGAACTGGGCGGCGATCTTGCGGTCGATGAAATGCTGGGCGCGGCGGCGCACCTTGTCGGCGATGTCGGGGCCGGCTTCTTCCTCGACAAAGACCTCGACCTGTGGCCGGGCAGCTTCGCCCCCTTTGACCAGCTTGCCGACGGCCGAGGTCCCCCACATCAACCCGCCTTGGGTGGTGAAGTCCATCTCGGTGTCGGGCGCGTTGTAGAAACGGTCCGCCCGCAGATGGAACTCGGGGCGCAGCGCCGCCATGGCCGCCTGCCGCAATGTGGCCCCTTCGGAGCCTGTCCCATCCTGCTGGAAACGGAACCCTTCAAGACGGCCGACGAACTCGCCTTCAACCGTCACTTCGCCCTTGTCATTCACCTCGGCCACGAGGGTCTCCTTCTGCTTCAACCGCCGCATCAATATCGATGTGCGCCGATCAACAAATCTTTGCGTCAGTGCTGTGTGCAGCGCGTCTGACAAGCGGTCTTCTACAGCGCGGGTCTCGCCCCGCCAATGGCTTTCGTCGTCAACCCAGCCGTTTCGCTGGGCAACATAGGTCCATGTGCGAATATAGGCCAGCCGTTTCGAGATGGTGTCGATGTCGCCACCCGGCTTGTCGATGCGTTCGATGGCCTTGGCAAGCCAGTCCGAGGGAATTCGTGTCTGCGCCAGCCCGCGTCCGGTCAGAAAGTCGAAAATCCGGGCAAGCAAGGAAATATGTTCGCTGTCGGAGGCCGAGCGGAAATCGGGGATGCGGCAGACATCCCACAAGAGCTGCACACGCTGCGGCCCGGTGAGCCTGTCCGCGACCTCGGGGATTGCGGACAGGGCTTTGAGCGCCACGACGTCGTCGGCGTCGCGGGCGCGGCTGAGCCAGGGATCGGAGGTCGGCGCCTCGAGACTGCGCACAAGGCGTTCCACGGTGCCAAACTCAAGATGGGCATTGCGCCACTGCAGTTTGCGAACAGGCTCGAAGCTGTGGGTCTCGATCGCCTCGATCTCGTCGGCGTCAAAGGGCCGCGCCTCGCCGGTCGTGCCGAAGGTGCCGTTTTCGGTGTGGCGCCCGGCCCGGCCCGCGATCTGGCCAAGCTCCTGGGGGTAAAGCGCGCGCATCCGGCGGCCGTCAAATTTGGCCATGGACGAAAAGGCGACATGCTTGATGTCAAGGTTCAGCCCCATGCCAATGGCGTCCGTCGCCACCAGATAGTCCACATCGCCGTTTTGATAGAGCGCCACCTGCGCGTTGCGTGTCCGCGGGCTGAGCGCGCCCATCACCACGGCGCTACCGCCCTTGGTCCGGCGGATCAGTTCGGCGATTGCATACACATTATCAACAGAAAATCCCACAATGGCCGACCGCTCGGGCATCCTGCTTATCTTTTTCGAACCTGAATGGGTCAAAGTCGACAGCCGCTCGCGTTTTTGGAACTGCACACCGGGGATCAGGCCCGCGATGACCGGGCGCATGGTGTCCGAACCCAGAAAAAGGGTTTCCAGGAGGCCGCGGGCCCGCAACAGGCGGTCGGTAAAGACATGGCCGCGCTCGGGGTCGCTGCAAAGCTGGATCTCGTCCACGGCCAGAAAATCGGCGCCGATCTCCAGCGGCATCGCCTCGACCGTGCAGACGTAATAGGCGGCACGGGGGGGCAGGATACGCTCTTCACCGGTGATCAGCGCCACGACCGAGGGGCCGCGTTGGGCGACAATGCGGTCATAGACCTCACGCGCCAAAAGGCGCAGCGGCAGGCCGATGATGCCGGTGCGATGCTCCAGCATGCGCTGGATGGCGAAGTGGGTTTTGCCGGTGTTGGTCGGCCCGAGGACCGCCGTCACCCGGGGGGGTGCGTTCATCTTGAGCTAAAGGTCCTGCCCGCCGACGCTGGTTTCCAGCCGTTTCACCGCTTCTACTATATTGGGCAGATGGGGATTGATAGCCAGAGCGGCCTTGTAAACCTCCAGCGCTTTTTCGGGTTCGTTGATCTGCTCGAAAATCATGCCAAGGCCGGACAGGGCGCCGAAATGGCGGGGGTTCAGCGTCAGGGTCTTGGCGATGTCACTGACCGACGGGCCAAAATCGCCGGTCTGAAAATAGGCGGTGGCCCGCGCATTATAGCCTTCGGCAAAGTCGGGAGCGTGGTCGATGAGGGCGGTGAAGTGCTGGATGGCAAGGCCGGGCTGACCGGCATTCATCGCGTCGCGGCCACGCATGAGCAAAAGGTCCATCGCCGGAGAGCCGGACTTTGACCACTCCAGCCAGATCATGCCGGTGATTTGCTGAGCCTCTTCGTCGGTCGCGGTCTGCAATTGCTGGAAAAGGTCATCCAACCGGGCATCGTCGGCCCAGACGGGTGACGACAGCAGCAAAAGTGCCGCTACGATCCAGTTGTGCAGGCGCGACAAGACTTTCATAACGGAAAGGTAACGCAACTGCGGGAAAACGCCAGTGGCGGCTGATCACGAAGGAGATAGCGATGAGCAAGGTGATTGATACGGCGGTCGAGGCTTTGGCCGGGCGTCTGTCGGGCGGTTTTGACGGCGTGGCGAAATTCGTGATCCCGGGCGAGGGGGCGATCATGGTGGACGGCGCGGGCGTGCGTGCCGGAGATGAGGAAGCCGATGTCACCCTGACCGCCAGCCTGGAAGTGTTCGAGCAGCTTATGGCCGGTGATCTGAGCGCTGCCAGCGCCTTCATGACCGGCAAACTGGCGGTGGATGGCAGCATGGGCCTTGCGATGAAGCTTGGCACGGTTCTTGGATGACGACCGCTGCCCCCTACTTCGCCGAGGTCGCCGACGGCCCGCAGGACGGCACGGCGGTCTGGCTGACGGCTGCGGACGGTGTGCGGATACGCGCGGTCGTCTGGAACTCCGACGGCTTGCGCGGCACGGTATTTCTGCTGCCCGGACGGACGGAATATGTTGAGAAATACGGGCGAAGTGCTGACGTGCTGGCGCGGGCGGGCTATGCCGTGCTGTCGGTGGACTGGCGCGGACAAGGGCTGGCAGAGCGTCCGCTGAAGGATCCGATGGTCGGTCATGTCGGAGATTTTGAGGAATATCAGGCTGATATGGCCGCGCTTTTCGCTTTTGCCGGGGCACGGGGGCTGGCGCAGCCCTATTACATGATGGCCCATTCGATGGGCGGATGCATCGGTCTGCGCAGCCTGATGACGGGCCTGCCTTTCCGGGCGGCGGCATTTTCGGCACCGATGTGGGGCATCCTGATGTCCGACTGGATGCGTCCCGTGGCCACGGCGCTGTCGACCATGTCGCGGTGGTTTGCGTTCGACAACCGATATGCGCCGGGCACGGGTGCTGCCACCTATGTGACGAGCGTGCCGTTCATGGGCAACACGCTGACCACGGATGCCGAAATGTGGGATTACATGCGCCAGCAGGCGCTTGCGCATCCGGAATTGCCGCTGGGAGGCCCGAGCCTGGGCTGGCTGAAGGCGGCGCTGGATGAATGTGGGGCACTGGCCGCGATGGCGTCGCCGCCTTATCCGGTGGTCTGCGCGCTTGGCACGAATGAGCGGATCGTGGATGTCCGCCCGATCCACAAACGGATGGAGCGCTGGCCGGGCGGGCGGCTGGACCTGTATTCGGGCGCCGAGCATGAAGTGCTGATGGAGCGGCCCGCGACACGCGAGACGTTTCTGGCGCGGGCGGTGGAGTTGTTTGGGTCCCACGCCTGAGCGCGGTGCCGGCCCTTACAGCGTGATCTGGGTGAAGCCGTCGCGCAGTGTCCTGCTCCACGCGTCCGACATCGCGCGGAAGCGTTCATCGCCCGATTCGATCCGCCGCCGCAGCGTCACGCTGCAGGAATCGCGCTCGATCACGCACAGATCCAGCGGCATCCCGACCGAGAGGTTGGAGCGCAGGGTCGAATCCATCGACAAAAGCACCGCTTTCTGGCCGTCCGACAGGCTGGTCGAGCGCTTCATCACCCGGTCGAGAAGCGGCTTGCCGTATTTGTGCTCGCCGATCTGGAGAAAGGGCGTGTCCTCGGTCGCCTCGATGAAGTTGCCTTCGGGATAGATCAGAAACAGCCGCATCTCGCCGCCCTTGCGTTGCCCGGCGACGATCAGAGAAGCGGTCACCCCCTGATGCATGGTGGACAGCTTGTCGTCGACCTCCTGGCGGACATGGGCCAGCGTGTCGCCGATGATATGGGCAACCTTCAGCATGGTGGGCGCCCGCATGATCGAGGTTTCCTCGGTCGCATCAGGGGCGGCGATGGCGTCCTTCAGGCGGGCGAGCGTGGTCTGGGTGACCGACAGGCTGCCGGCGGTCAGAATGCAGATTACCCGCTCGCCCGGCTCTTCAAAGAAGAACATCTTGCGATAGGTCGAGATGTTGTCGAGCCCCGCATTGGTGCGGGTATCCGACAGCAGCACCATTCCGTCATTCAGCAAGAGGCCAACACAATAGGTCATATCCGTCTCCGTTCCGGCTGGTGACCCTATTGCTGGACTGACTGGACTGCAACCTGCACCGACAGGCTTTCTTTGCCAGCCGAGCGGGCAGAGCCACGAATCGGTGCGGCCTCGCCCGCGTCGAGGCCGGAGCCGAGGCGAATGTAGCGGTCATCGGGGCAACAGCGGTTGGCCGGGTCAAATCCGACCCAGCCAAGAGCTGACAAATGCAGTTCTGCCCAGGCGTGGGCGGCCTCGTGCGGCACGCCATCGACGGTGGCAAAAAGATAGCCGGAGACATAGCGCGCCGGAAACCCGCGGGCTCGGGCGATGGCGCAGAGGATCTGGGCATGGTCCTGACAGACGCCTTCGCCCTGCGCCAGCGCTTCGGCCGCCGTTGTCTTGGCGTGGGTGGTTCCGGGGCGGTAGGCCACGGCATCGGACACGGCCTGCGACAGGGCATGCGCGGAGGACAGAGGATCGGCGGAAGAGCCGCCCGTCCCGCTCAGCCGGGCCAGTGCCTCGTCCATCCTGGTCGCCGGGCTATCGCGCAAGTAGGCCTCTGGTGGGACCATTTCGCGGTGACCGCGCAGGACGCCCGCAAGGTCGGTAGTCTGAACCAGACCCAGCACGCGCACCTCGATCTGGGCGACCGGGCCCTTGACGGTCCAGCCTTCGACCCAGTCCCCTGCCCCATCGCAAAACGCGCCGCCACGGATGCCGTCCGTGACCTGCACAGTCCATTCCACCGTGGTCTGGCCGTCGAATCGCGTGGGCGTCAGGCGGTGGCTTTGGACGACGCCGCGCACCGGGCGGTCATAGGAATAGAGGGTGACGTGATCGACTTTGAGCAGCATCAGCGCATATCCCCGCTGAGATAGGTGTCATGGATCGTGCTGGCGAGGTCGGCGGTCAGGCCGATGAAGCGTGTCAGGAAATCATGCAGGCCCTCGTCGAATATGTGCTCGGGGGTTGCGTTTTCCAGCATCGCCAGAAGCGTCGCGGCGCGCGTCTGGGCGGTGGAGGGTTGGCTATAAAGGGCGGCAAGGCGGGACAGGTGGTTGTTGGCACCCGCGACACAGGTGATCAGCGACCGCGGGCATTGCGGGTTCAAAATCAGGAAATGGGCGATCTTGGCGGCCGTGATCTCGCCGCCGTAGGCCCAATGAAAGGCGCGGTTCGACGACAGGGCCCGAAGCAGCATCATCCACTGGTCGTTGTCCGCCCCCGAGCCCACATAGCTCGCGCGGGGCAAGAGGACATAGTATTTCACGTCCATCAGGCGGGCCGTCGCATCCCCGCGTTCAAGGTAGTAGCCGAGGTTGAGGAAATTGTAGCCGTCGCCGCGCAACAGCGTGGCGTCGATCGCCCCGCGCACCATGGCGGCGTGTTTCATCGTCCAGTCGGTCAGGCGGGAAAGTTCCAGTTCGCTGCGCGGGGTGCGTTCGATCTGGCGCAGTTCCTGAAAGGCCGTGTTCAGCGCGTCCCAGACCTGCGTGGTCAGCGCGGTGCGCACGATGCGGCCGTTTTCGCGCGCCGAAGAGATGCAGGAGGCCACCGAGGAGGGATTGTCACGGTCAAAGAACAGGAAGTTTTCGATATTGACCTGAACCGGTTCGCCATATTTGGCGCCAAAGGCATCGGCTGTGCCGGTCGAACGCAAAAGGCTTTGCCATTCATTGCGATAGCCCTGCTCGGTTGGCAGAAGGGAGATCCGCGCGCCGACCTCAAGAAGCCGGGCGGCGGTCTCGGCGCGTTCCATGTAACGGGCGAGCCAGTAGAGGTTGTCGGCGGTTCTAGAGAGCATGTATCACTCCGCCAATACCCAGGTGTCCTTGACCCCGCCGCCCTGCGACGAGTTCACCACCAGCGAGCCCTCGCGCAGGGCCACCCTTGTCAGCCCGCCGGGGACAAGCTCGATCGTCTCACCCACAAGGCAATAGGGGCGCAGATCGACATGGCGGGGGGCGACGCCTTCGTCAACGAAGGTCGGGGTGGCGGACAAGGCCAATGTCGGTTGGGCGATGTAGTTGCCGGGGTCGGCGAGAAGTTTCTGTCGGAACGCCTCGACCTCGGCCTTGGTGGACTTGGGGCCGACGAGCATGCCGTAGCCACCCGAGCCGTGGACCTCTTTCACAACCAGTTCAGCGAGGTGGGCGAGAACGTATTTCAGGTCATCCGCCCGCGCGCATTGCCAGGTGGGGACGTTTTCAAGAATTGGCTCCTCGCCAAGATAGAAGCGCACCATTTCAGGGACATAGGTGTACACGGCCTTGTCATCGGCCACCCCTGCCCCCGGCGCCGAACAGATCGCGACCCCACCCGAGCGGTAGACATCCATCAGGCCGGGCACGCCCAGCATGCTGTCGGGGCGAAAGCACAAGGGGTCGAGGTAAGCGTCGTCGATGCGGCGGTAGATCACGTCCACCCGGCGCGGGCCTTGGGTGGTGCGCATGTAGACAAAGGCGCCATCGACAAAAAGGTCGGCGCCTTCGACCAGTTCAACGCCCATGAGGTCGGCAAGGAAGCTGTGTTCGTAATAGGCGGAATTGAAATGACCGGGGGTCAGGATCACCACCACAGGCTCGCCCTGACATTTGGCCGGGGCGACCGAATTCAGGGTGCGGCGCAGAAGCGAATGATAGCGGTCCACCGGCAAAATGCGGTTTTCGCGGAACAGGTCGGGGAACATCCGCATCATCATCTCGCGGCTTTCCAGCATGTAGCTGACGCCCGAGGGGGTGCGGCAGTTGTCCTCGAGGACGTAGAAATCATTGGGACCGGTGCGCACGATGTCGATGCCGACGATGTGGGAATAGACGCCCTTGGGAGGGGTGATGCCGACAACGGCCTTCTCGTAGGCCTCATTCTGGTAGACCAGCGACGCGGGAATGCGGCCGGCGCGGACGATCTCTCCACGGCCGTAGACATCGACGAGAAAGGCGTTCAGAGCGCGGGCGCGCTGTTTGATGCCGCGCTCAAGGCGGGCCCATTCCATCGCGGTAAAGACGCGCGGGAACATGTCGAACGGGATCAGGCGGTCGGGATCGCCACCCTCGCCATAGACGGCGAAGGTGATGCCGATGCGGCGAAACAGCGCCTCGGCTTCGATCTGTTTCTGGACGCGCTGGGAGGCGGGCATGCCGCGCATCCATTCTGCCAGCCGCGCATAGGGGATGCGCACATCGTCGCCCTGATACATTTCGTTGAACATCGTGCTCATTGCGTCATCCCGCCTGTGCATGAGGTCAGTTAAGCCGCGGACAGGGGCCGGGGAAAGGGACAAGCGCGCCGCAGCGCCATTTCCTGGGGCGACTGCCTGTTTATTAGGCGGAATCCCGTCCTGACAGGAGGGGGCATCCTCGGCTATTGTGGCAAGATGAGCCGTGACCCCGTTTTGACCTTTACGCGCAAGGGCATCTATTGTCCGGGCGGCGATTTCTACATCGACCCGACGGGCGGGGTCGAGCGGGCGCTGGTGACGCATGGCCATTCGGACCACGCCTGCCGCGGCCACCGGTCATACCTGTGCACGCATCAGGCCTTGCCGGTGATCCGCCACAGGCTGGGCCGTATCGCAGCCGAAAGCACAGGCTACGGCGAAGTGCTGCGGATCGGCGATGTCTGCGTGTCGTTCCACCCGGCGGGGCATGTGCCGGGCTCGGCGCAGATCCGGGTCGAGCGGGAGGGCGAGGTCTGGGTCGTTTCGGGCGACTACAAGGTCGAGGCAGACGGGCTTTGCGAGCCGTTCGAGCCGGTGGCCTGCCATACGTTCATCAGCGAATGCACCTTTGGGCTGCCGATTTATCGCTGGCGCCCCGAGGCGGAGGTCATGGCCGATATCGCAGCGTGGTGGCAGGCGAACGCGCGGGCGGGGTGCGTTTCGGTTCTGACCGCCTATTCCTTTGGCAAGGCGCAGCGGCTGATGGTGGGCATTCCGCAGCAGGGGCCGATTTACAGCCATGACGCGGTCGAGGATGTGACCGAGGTGCTGCGGGCGCAGGGCTATCCCTTGCCCGCCACTACGCGGGTTGGCGGGCAGGTGCCGCGGGATGCTCTGGTGATCGCCCCGCCAAATGTGCTGAACAGCGATTGGGCGGCGGGTCTGGGGCCAGCCTCGGTCGGGTTTGCGTCGGGCTGGATGCAGCTTGCGGCGCGGCGCAAGGGGCTGGAGGCGGCGTTCACCCTGTCGGACCACGCCGATTGGTCCGGTCTGAACGCTGCGGTCAAGGCGACCGGGGCGGAGCGGGTCTTTGCGACCCATGGCTATGTCGAGCCGTTCCGGCGCTGGTTGGCCGAGCAGGGCTATGAGGCGGGGATCGTGGCGTGATCCGATTTGCTGCCATGTTGGCGAGGTGGCCGCAGGACCGTTCGGCCTTGGACGCCTATCTGGATGCTGCGAGCGACGCTGACCGTGCCGCCGCCGAGGCACTGTTGTCGGGTCGCAGGCCAGTTCGGATTGCCGGATTGGCCGCAATCGTTCATTGGGCGGCGGAAGGGGCCGAGGTGCCGGACTGGCTGATGGAAGCCTCGCTGGCCGCATCGGGGGACAAGGCCGAAACGGCGGCACTGTTGCTGCCGGACGGGCGGGGCGAGCCGCCGGGGCTGGCCGAGGTCGTGGACAGGTTGAACCGCTGCACAAGGAT
>JANMCI010000095.1:0-3420 GCA_031361245.1 Rhodobacterales bacterium | reverse complement strand
TTTCGGGATCGGCGGGCAACTTTCGCCGTTGCCGGGAGAGCATGACCTGAACTTCCGGGTGCGGGCGGAGGGCGGGGACTTTCTTTTGAAACTGCATGCACCGGGCTCGGACGATGGGCTTTTGGATTTGCAGATCGCCGTACTGGATCATCTGGCCAAGGTCGCCCCCGATCTGCCGGTGTCGCGCCAGTTGCGCTCCGGCGGGCGGGCGCTGGTGCCCTGTGACGGCTATCAGGCGCGGCTTCTGTCGTGGCTGGAGGGTGGCGTCTGGGCCAAGGCCGGGCGCACGGCGGCCAGCTTCACCAGCCTTGGAGCACTTCTGGGCCATCTCGACCGCGCGTTGCAGGGGTTTTCCCATCCGCGCGCCCGGCGGATCTATGGTTGGGACATCGGACAGGCCGAGCAACACCTGCCGTCCCTGCCCGCCATCGAGGATGCGGGCAAACGGACGGCGGTCGGGGCGATCCTGACGCGGTTTGCGTCGCATGTGCTGCCATCGCTTGCGGTCTGCCCTTGTCAGGTCATCCACAACGACGCCAATGATTACAACGTGTTGCTGGACGACGACGGCAAGGTCTGTGGCCTTCTGGACTTTGGCGACATGGTGGAAAGCTGGCGCATCGTCGAACTGGCCGTGGCCTGCGCCTATGCTCTGATCGGCTCTGGCGATCAGATCAGCGCGCTCCTGCCCCTGGTCGCCGCCTATCACGAGGCAAACCCGCTGACCGAGGCCGAGATCGAGCTGCTGTTCGATCTGATCCTGACCCGCTATGCGACCTCGATCACGATGGCTGCCGTCCAGATCAGGGCGAATCCCGACAACACCTATCTTCTGGTCAGTCAGGCGGACGTGTGGCGCGAATTGCAGCGCCTGCAGGGCGAAAACCCCCGTCTGGTGACGCTGCGCCTGCGCGATGCCTGCGGTTTTGCCCCGGTGCCGGCAGCGGCCAAGGTCAACGGCTGGCTGCAAGCGAATGCCCATGACTTTGCCAGGATCATCCGACCGGGCGTGACCCGGCCCAAGGTTGCGACGATTGATCTGTCGGTCACCTCCCCCGATGCGCCGCTGCTGGCCACGCTGGACGAGGCGGGGTTTGACGCCTGGTGCGCGGATTTCATCGCGCGCGACGGTGCCGATTATGCCATCGGCCGGTACGGCGAGGACCGGGCGATCTACAAGGGTGCGGCCTTCGAGATGTCCCAGACCCGGCGCACCCACCACATCGGCATCGACCTTTTTGCCCCTGCGGGCGAGCCTGTCCACGCGCCCATCGCAGGCAAGGTCGCCTTTTTGCACGACGATGCGGTCCCCTACGGCTTTGGCCCCACTGTCCTTTTGGAACATGAGGCCGAGGGTACGACCTTCTGGACCCTTTACGGCCACCTTGGTCGCGCTGAATTCGCCCGCCTGAAACCCGGCCAGACCATCGCCAAAGGGCAGGCCTTCGCCGCCTTTGGTGCGCGGCCCGAAAATGGCAACTGGCCGCCCCATCTGCATTTTCAGATCGTCACCGATCATCTGGGGCTGGAGGCGCGGATGCATGGCGTGGGTGTGGGCCGCGACTGGCAGGTCTGGCGCGAGATTGCGCCCGATCCCAGCGTCGTCCTTGGCTTTGACGTTCCGGCGGCGGTCACGGTGGCGCGCGATCCCGCATGGCTGACCCGCCAGCGTCAGCGCAGGATCGGGCGGTCCCTGTCCATCGCCTATGCGCCCGAAGCGCTGAAGATCGTGGGTGGCGAGGGCTGCCATCTGATCGACCATCAGGGCCAGCGCTGGCTCGACATGGTCAACAACGTGGCCCATGTCGGCCATTGTCACCCCCGTGTCGTCGCGGCGGCACAGGGCCAGATCGCGCGGCTCAACACCAATTCGCGCTATCTGCATGACACTCTGGTCGAATATGCCGACCGGCTGACCGCGCTGTTCCCCGCCCCCCTCACCGTCGCCTTCTTCGTCAATTCGGGGTCCGAGGCCAATGATCTGGCCATCCGTCTGGCCCGCGCCGCCACCGGCAACCACGATCTGATCACGGTCGATCACGCCTACCACGGCCATGTGACCAGCCTGATCGACGTCAGCCCCTACAAGTTCAACGGCAAGGGCGGGCAGGGCCGTCCGCCCCATGTCCGCGTGGCCGAGATGCCCGATCCCTACCGTGGCCGACTGCGCTATGGCGACCCGGATGCCGGGGCAGGCTATGCCGAAAGTGTCGCCGCCGAAGTGGCAGACCTTGCCCGGCACGGCCGCCGCCCCGCGCTTTTCTTCAGCGAAGGCGTGCTGGGCACCGGCGGGCAGATCGTGCCTCCGCCGGGCTATCTCGCCGCGGCCTACGCCCATGTCCGCGCGGCAGGTGGCCTGTGCCTTGCCGATGAGGTGCAAGTCGGCTTTGGCCGCGTGGGCCACCATATGTGGGCGTTTCAGGCGCAGGGCGTGGTGCCCGACATCGTGACCTTGGGCAAACCCATCGGCAACGGCCACCCGATGGCCGCCGTGATCACCACCCCCGACATTGCCGCCGCCTTTGCCAACGGGATGGAGTATTTCAACACCTTCGGCGGCAATCCCGTCTCCGCCGCCGTGGGCCTTGCCGTGCTGGACGTCATCCGGGACGAACGGCTGCAGCACCACTGCGCCACGTTAGGCGCGCGCCTGATGGACGGTGCCCGCGCCCTTGCCAAACGCCACGCCACCATCGGCGACGTGCGCGGCCTTGGCCTCTTCAACGGCATCGAATTCGTCCACGACCGCGCCACGCAAGCCCCGGCTGCGGACCTTGTCGATCACATCATCCTTGAGATGAAGCGCCGCCACCATATCCTGCTGTCCTCGGAGGGCCCCCATCACAACGTCCTGAAAATCAAGCCTCCTGCGGCCTTTTCGACCGCGGATTGCGACCTGTTCCTGTCGGCCCTCGACGAGGTGCTCAGCGGCTGAATCCCCGCCCTATCCGGCCAGAGAGGCAATCGCCCGCCGCGCCGCCTTCCGCACCGGCTCAACCACCTCCGCCAATATCTGGTTGCGGTCAAAACGCTCAGGGTCGCGCAGCACGGCCTGCCGCAGCGCCGCCCCGAACGCCTGCCGCAGTTCGGTGACGATGTTGAACTTGGCCACTGTGGGGTCCCGGGCGATCCTCCGCCGCAACGCAGGCGCCAGACCCGAGCCGCCTTGCAGCACCAGCGGCAGGGCAGGGGCAGCGGCCTGAATGGCCCGCAGACGCGGCCAGTCCACTTCGGCGCCCGCCTCGGTCATCAGATGCGCGTTGCCGACCGACACGGCCAGCGCATCAACCCCGGTTTCCCCGGCAAACTGCGCCACCTGCCAGGGATCGGTGCCCAGCGACGCCGCCCCGCCGTGATAGCCGACAAAGCCCAGCTCCCCCTCGACCGACACGCCGCGTGCATGGGCCATGGCGACGACCT
>JANMCI010000075.1:0-8967 GCA_031361245.1 Rhodobacterales bacterium | reverse complement strand
CCACGCCGCTGGCATAGACGATGAGGGCGGCGCCGGTCGCCTTGTCGGGCAACCCGTCCCCCGCCTTGCGGCCAACTTCAACGACCGACGACCCCAAACCGGCAAAGGTCAAGCGGCCGCAGCAGGTGTTCACGCTGGTGGTCGAGGTCGGACGCAAGGCGGGGGACGGGTTGCCCGACAAGGCGACCGGCGCCGCCCTCATCGTCTATGCCAGCGGCGTGGACGAGGCGGAGGCGGTGCGCGAGACGGTGGCGATCCTCAAGGAAGCCGACCTCGCTCCCCTCGATGTGTCAGGCTATGGCACGCTGGATGAACGCCTGGCCTCGGGCGATGAGATCGACGCCGAGGAGCGCAAGCTGATGGAGCGGGCGCTGGCCGAAAACGCGGTGATCGTGGCCCAGATGAATCCGTTTTACGACTGATTTGAGGGCGTCCAGATCTGGACGCTTTTTGAAACCTTTTGATTTCAATGGGTTGGATTCTGAAAATTAACCAACCGGAAAGAATTGGCTCACCAGTCCCAAAAGTACCCTGATCCTTGTCAGACCGAGCGCGGGGGCGCACAGTGTGGCAAAGGCGTTTGTTTCGTGACGAGAACACGAAAGGCTGACCTCATGAGCGACGTGACCTTCATCGGACTTGGACTTATGGGATCGTCGCTGGCACGGGCCTTGCTTCGACATGGCGCGGAGGTGACGGTGTGGAACCGCTCGCCCGCCAAGGCGCAACCCTTTGCGGCGTCAGGGGCCACCGTGGCGCCAGACCTCGCGACAGCCCTTGCGGCAAGCCCGGTCATTGCGATCTGCATCGACAATTATGCGGCAACCCAAGCAATGCTGGATGACAGCGCCCTGTCCCGCGCCCTGGCCGGGCGCGTGCTGGTGCAATTGAGCACGGGCACGCCCCGCGAAGCGGTCGAGATGGCAGGGTGGTCAGACCAGCGAAAGGCGCGTTATCTGGACGGCGCAATCCTGTGCGGACCGAATGACATTGATGGCGACAGTGGCGAGATCCTGCTGTGTGGCGACGCCGGGGCCCATGCGACCGCTGGGGGGCTGCTTGCCAAACTGGCCGGGAACGTCCGCTATATTGGCCCCAATGTCGCTGCTGCCTCGGCGCTGGATCTGGCGTGGCTGAACATCTGGTATGGCGCTTTTGTCGCCGTCGCCCATTCCGCCGCGATCTGCCGCGCCGAAGGGGTTTCTCTGGTCGAATTTGCAGCCCTTTTCCCCGAAGGCGACAATGTCCGCCGTCAGGCCACGCTGATCCATGAGGATCGCCTTGATGCGCCGACTGCGACTCTGGAGGTGTGGGGAAATGCGCTGGCGCGGGTGCAACGGCAGGCGGTCGATGCCGGGATCAGCCCGGCGATCCCGGACTTTTTCGCCAGCTATTTCAAGAAGGCCGTGGCTGCGGGCCTGGGCCGGCAAGAGCCGATCGCGATCTGCAAGGTGGTGTGAAGGCGGGCAGGGGGACGGTCAGGGATGCCAATCCACCTTCCCGGCAAGTGGTGGATTTCACCCATCCTGTCCCTTGAAGCTGTCTTTTATCAACACATTGATATATAGCGAAGAAAACGCATTTGCACGCGTGCAAACCGCTACCAGCAGCAAAACCCGCCATCGACCAGCAGGTCCACCCCGGTCACATAGGACGCCGCCTGCGAGGCCAGAAATACCGCCGGGCCGACCATTTCCTGAGGCGAGGCCATGCGGCCCATCGGGGTCTGTTCCTTGAAAAGGCGGGTCTGGTGGACCATCTCGGGGCGGGTGTTCATCGGCGTCGCGGTATAGCCGGGGCTGATCGCGTTCACCCGGATGCCGCGCCCGACCCATTCCATCGCAAGGCTCTTGGTCAGGTGGATCACGCCGGCCTTGGACGCGGTGTAATGCGCCTGCGTCAGCCCGCAGTTGACGATGGAGCCGGACATCGAGGCGATGTTGATGATTGCGCGGCGGCCATGGGCGAGCATCGCCCGCGCCTAGGCCTGACAGGACAGAAAGACGCCTTTCAGGTTGATGTCCATGAGGGTCTGATATTGGTCGAGCCCCATCTCTTCGGCGGCGGTCAGGGCAAGCGCCCGGCGCCCCGTCGCGGCGATCAGGGCGAGGGTGTGGTCCAGCCCGCCATCGGCGCGGCGGTCAAGGCAGGCGACCGAGGCCCCGCACTCGGCCAGTCCAAGCGCCATGGCCTGCCCGATGCCGGAACCGGCGCAGGTCACAAGGGCGGTCTGGCCGCACAGATCGAACAGCTGCGGGGCGGTCAGAATCATGACGGCGGCCTTTGCAGCAGGGACAGGACGCACAGGGCCGTGACGGGGCGCAAAAAGGCAAGGGGTGCGAAGCGCGGCCCCCGTGTCAGGCCACCTTGAGCGAGGTCATCATCCCACCGGCCATGTGGTAAAGGTGGTGGCAGTGCAGGAACCACTCGCCCACCTTGTCCAGATCGACGGCCACCGTCACCATTCCGCCCGGAGGCACGATCACGGTGTCGCGCATCGGCCCGGCAAAGCGGCCCCGGCCCACGTCGACGACCTGAAAATGGTGGCCGTGCAAGTGCATGGGGTGCATCATCGGGGTGGGGTTCATGAACATGATCTCGACCCGCGCGCCCAGCGCACCTTGCAGCGGCGTGCCGTCGTTCAGGGTCCAGACGTAGCCCGGTTGCATGCCCATGGTGACATGCAGCATCTCGGCCGCACGGTCGGGCAGGGGGCGGGCCGCGACGAGGGCGGCGTCAAGGCGCAGGTCCAAGGGCTCGGCGTCGGCTTCGGCAAGGTCGGACACGCGGGCGATCCGGGCACCTTTGGTCGCCAGAATGACCCCTGTTCGCATCCGCGCAAGTTCGACCTGTGCCAGAATGGGAAACGCGCCGCCTTCGGGCGGGATGGTGATCAGCAGGTCAAGGCGCTGGCCTTGGGCGATGGGGAAATGCTGCCCGGTCAGGGGTGTGCAGGGCGTGCCATCGGTGGCGATCACCTGCGTCGGCAGTCCGGTGTCGATCCAGAATGCGGTGGCCGTGGCCCCGTTGATCAGGCGCAGGCGGAAGGGGCCGGGGGCGACCTCGATCACCTCGGGGTCGGCGAGGGTGCGGTCATTGGCCAGAAACGCATCATAAGCCACGTCGTTGGCGTGGACCATGCCGGGCATCGCCATTCCCGCCATGTCATGGCCGCCGTCGTCCGCCGCAGTGCCCATGGCCGCCATGTCATGCCCCCCCGCAGCGCCCAGTTCGGCCAGAATCTCGGCCGGGCTGCGGAAAGCAAAGTCGTGGAGCATCACCACGGCCTCTGGAGTGGTGGCATCGGTCTCGATGGCGACCATGGGGGCGGCCAGCAACTGCTGCTCAGTCAACGCGTGGGAATGCATCCAGTGGGTGCCGGGGGTCAGGGCGAAGTCAAGACTGTCCGTCGCGCCATCGGCCAGCGCGCCACCGGCGGTGCGGGCGCGGTCCTGATCGGCCGCAGCCAGCACCTGACCATGCCAATGCATGACCAGATCGCCGCCCGAGCGGTTCATCACATCGCCCGTGAAACGATCCCCTTCCCGCGCAATCAACCCGTTTCCGCCCGCGGCATTGGTGATGCCAAAGACGGTGGCGGCGCGGCCCAGCACCTCGATCTGGCGCGAGGCGATGGTGAGCGCGGGGGCTGATGCAAAGGCGGGGCGTGGCAGGGTCAGCGCAGCGGCACTGGCCAGAAAGGTGCGGCGGGTCAGCAAGGCGATTACTCCGTCAGCAAAAGATAGGTGTCCGGGGCAGGTCCGACATTCGAGATTGTAATGCGGACGTCGCCGTTTTCCACCAGAGTGAAGCCACAAAAGGCCGCATCGGCGCTGCCCCTGTCCTGACAGATCTGGGTGTCCCCGGCTGCTGTTACAACCATGTCGAGGTTGCTTCTTCCGTCGCCAAGAATGGCCAGCTCGCCATAGGTTCCGCCAAAGAAGGGCAGGGTCCAGACCTCGGATTGCCCGGGTGCCAGGGTCGAGGCGGTGACCCGCAGCGCCTTGGGGGCCGGTGGCACCTCACGCGCCAGAAGGTCGGTGAGGTCACTGTAGGTCAGCCCCGCATCCAGGGTGCGGGCGATGTCGAGCAGGCCGGCGGCGTCCGGTGCGCTGAGCGTCGGAAGGGAGGCGGGGGCCGGATCGGGCTGACGCGGCGTGTCGGTCAGGGACAGGCCATGCAGGATGCGGGCGGCGGCGGCCACCAGAAGCGGGTCCTTGGCGGCCTGCCCAAGGGCAGCAAGGCCCCGCGCCTGCAGATAGAGCGCCACTGCCCCCGGCTGCGCGGAGGCGGCGGGGTCAAGGACGGGCCGGTCTTGGGCGAGCGCCGGGGCGGCGGTCAGCAGAAGGGCGAGGAGCAGGCGCATGACGGGCTTTCGCTTGGGGCTGACATCAGGTTATCTGGCCAGATCGGAAGGATCACAAGATGCAGTGCCGTCAAATCTTCGCGCGTCTGATGGCTTTTGACACCGTCAGCGCCAAGCCGAACCTTGGTTTGATGACCTATGTCCGTGACCTTCTGGCCGAGGCGGGGATCGCGGCGGTTCTGATCCCCGATCCAGCGGGCGGCAAGGCCAATCTCTACGCCACTGTCGGGCCGGTCGGAATCGGCGGCGTCATGCTGTCGGGCCATACCGATGTGGTGCCGGTCGAGGGGCAGAGGTGGAGCCATCCGCCCTTTGCGCTGAGCGAAGCGGACGGGCGGCTTTACGGACGCGGTGCTGCGGACATGAAAGGCTTTGTGGCGGCGGCGATTGCGGCTGTGATCGGAGCGGCGGGGCGGCCCTTGAAGGTGCCGTTGCATCTGGCGCTGTCTTATGACGAGGAAATCGGCTGCATGGGGGTGCGGTCGCTGATCGACATGCTGGAGGGCGCGCCGATCCGTCCGCGGTTCTGCATCGTGGGCGAGCCTACGGGGATGCAGGTCGCGACGGGGCACAAGGGCAAGGTGGCGCTGAGGGCGAACTGTGTGGGGCGCGAGGGGCATTCGGCGCTGGCTCCACTGGCGCTGAATGCGCTGCATCTGGCCGTGGATTTCGTCAATGCGGTCAGGGGGGTGCAGGCGCGGGTCGCGGCAACGGGCTTGCGCGACGGCGATTACGACGTGCCCTATTCGACGCTGCATGTCGGCCTGCTGAACGGCGGGGTGCAGGTCAATATCGTGCCCAACCGCGCCGTGGTCGATTTCGAGATCCGCTCGCTGGCCGGCGAGGACACCGACGCGCTGATCGGCGCGCTCACCGCCGCCGCCGAGGCGATCGTGGCACCTTTGCGCGCCGAGTTTCCCGAGGCCGCGATCAGGGTCGAGCGGCTGTGGGACTATCCCGGCCTCGGCACGCCGTCGGATGCGGCGGTGGTGAACTTCGTCAAGGGGCTGACCGGCGCCAATGGCACGATGAAGGTGGCGTTCGGCACCGAGGGCGGGCTTTTTGACGCGCGGCTGGGCATACCCACCGTGATCTGCGGGCCGGGCTCGATGAGCCAGGGACACAAGCCCGACGAATATGTCAGCGTCGAACAGATGGAGCGCTGCGAGGCGATGCTGGCGGCCCTGGTCGCGCGCTGCGAGGCGGGGTTCTAGGGCTGCGGGGCGGCGGCGCGCAGGTTGGTGGCAAAGAAGGCGGATGTCAGCTGATTGATCTGGCGGTGCGCTTCGGCGGCCCCGGTTGGACCGGACTGACCAAGCCAGCCGATGATCGGCTGAATCGCCGGAAGGTCGGTGAAATCGAAGTGAAAGAATCCCTGCGCCATCACGACCGAGGCACGGTCGCTGTTGGCCACTGCCTCGGCGATGGTGGCGGCCTGTGCCGCAATCTCATCCTCGGGCCAGCCGCCCGAGGCGGCGCGTTCCAGCCGCTGATCCTGCGCCGGGCGGCTTATCCACAGGGCTGCCTGCCGCAAGCCGGTCTTGGCGACGAGGGTCGGAACCGGAGCGTCCATCATCAGGCAGGCATCCAGTCTGGGCTCCAGCGCGCAGGCCTCTGCCGCGACAATCGCGCCAAGCGACATGCCCATGACCCCGACATGGTCAAGGTCCAGCATGCCGTGCAAAGGGTGCGCCGGATCGGCGTTGATCGCGGCCAGGCGGTCCAGCACCAGCGGCACATCGGCGGCGAGATAGGGCACGATGCTGCCCTCGGGGGCCAGATCGGCGGCAAATCCCGGTGGCAAAGCGCCCTGCCAGGCGCGGTACGACGGCGCGATCAGCGGAGCCGCCGTTTCGCGGGTCATGCCGGCCACGGCCTGATCGCCCGGCAAGACGGCGACGGCGACCGCGCCGGGTTGGTTGAGGGTCACGACGACATAGCCCCGGGCGGCCAGGGCGCTGGTCTGGAAACTGCCCATCTGCATGTAGCCGGTCACGCCGGGCAAGTAGAGGATCACCGGCCAGGGCCCGCCGGACGCCGGCGTGGCGGCCTCGGTCCACGGGGCGTCAAGGCTGCCGATCCGGCCCAGCAGCAGGCGTGCCATCCAGCCGTGATCCCGGCTGATCGCGGCGATCAGGTCCGGCGCGTCCGGAACATAGGCCGCCTTGGCACCCTTGGCCCCGGCTGGATACAGCATCTGGAACGGCACGACACGGCGGGCGGCCCCGGAAAACAGGTCCGCTCTGGTGGCATCGGTCGCCACGTCGCTTTCGGCCCCGATCAGCGCACCCTCGACCGGCGGAAGGGCCCGCACCGGCAACCCGACATGGACGACGGCTGCGACACCGAGTGCCAGCACTAGGCTCACAAGGCAGATTGTAGCAAGATACGACATTGCGGGATTTTCCTGACCGTGGCGCTAAGCATGAGGCACGGACATGGCTGAAGCGGGCCGGCTTGTCGCTAACATGGGGTCGGGCCATGGCCGGGGATGGCGCGGGGGTGGCCTTTCCGCGGCGGGGCGGGGCTGCTAGAAGGCGGCATGGCTGTCACCCTCACCTCCCTGACCGACATCTTTGCGCTGGGCTTTGACGACATCATCGATGTCCGCGCCCCGGCGGAATTTGCCGAGGATCACATTCCGGGGGCAATCTCGCTGCCGGTGCTGGACGATGCCCAGCGCGCCGAGGTCGGCACGATCTACAGCCAAGTCAGCCCCTTCAAGGCGCGCAAGCTGGGGGCGGCGCTGGTGGCGCAGAACGCGGCCCGGCACCTGCTGGGGCCTTTGGCCGACAAGACCGGTGCGTGGAAGCCCTTGGTCTATTGCTGGCGCGGCGGGCAAAGGTCGGGCTCTTTCGCCTCGATCCTTGCCCAGATCGGCTGGCGGGTCGACACGGTCGCGGGGGGCTACAAGGCGTGGCGCGCGCTGGTGGTCAAGGCGCTTTATGAAACCCCGGTCGCAAGCCCCGTCGTGGTGCTGGACGGCAATACCGGCTCGGCCAAGACCGAGGTGCTGAACCTGCTGCCGGGTCTTGGGGTGCAGGTGATCGATCTGGAGGGGCTGGCCCGGCATCGCGGGTCGTTGTTCGGGCATCTGCCGGGCGGGCAACCGTCGCAAAAGGCGTTCGAGGTGGCGTTGGCCATGGCGCTGGCGCGGCTTGACCCGGCGCGGCCGGTGGTGGTGGAGGCCGAAAGTTCCAAGGTCGGCAACTGCCGGGTGCCGCCGCAATTGTGGAAGGCGATGGTCGCAGCCCCGCGCGTCGCGATTGCCGCATCACGGGCGGCGCGGGCGGACTATCTGACGCGGGCCTACCGCGACATGGTGGAGGACGCCGAAAAGCTGGCCGGCGTGATCGAGCTTTTGCGGCAGGCCCATGCCCATGATCTGGTCGACGACTGGCGGCGACTGGCCGAGGAGGGTGAGTTTGCCGCTTTGGCGGACGGTCTGATGGAGCATCATTACGACCCGCGCTATGAAAAGCACCGGGCGCGGATGGCGGGGCTTTTTGTCGAGCTGCCCGCCCCAAGCCTTGCCGAAGCGGATTTGCCGGCCTTGGCCGAGGCTGTCGCCGCCGAGGTCAGGCGGATCGCCGGGTGAGGCCGGGGCCATCGGCGGGAGTATTTCGAAAAGGTCAGGGCAGCAGGGTGATGCGGGCGGGGCCGGTCGTGATGTGGCCGATCAGCGCCGCTTCGGGATCGCAGGCGCGCAGGGCGATCAGCAGGGTCTGGGCCTGATCGGCCGGGACGGCGGCCAGCAGACCGCCGCCGGTTTGCGGATCATAGAGCAGGGGCGTTACCGGGCCGGGTTGGCCGGTCACGCGACCCAGCAGGGCCGCGCGGTTGGCCGGCGCGATGGAGGAGGCATGACCGGCGGCGGCCAGTTCGACCGCGCCCGGAAGGCAGGGGATCTGCGACAGTGACAGGGTGGCGGCGCAACCCGACGCCTCCAGCATCTCGATCAGGTGGCCGGCGAGGCCGAAGCCGGTGACATCGGTCATGGCATGGGCATGGGGGGCGAGGACGGCCGAAGCGCTGGCCTGTCCGCGCGTCATCGCGGCAAGCGCCGCGGCCACGCAGTCGCCGAGCATCAGGTCGGGCAGGCGGACCATCGCCATTTCGGCGGCCATGATCGTGCCCGAACCGAGGGCCTTGGTCAGGATCAGCGCATCGCCCGGCCGCGCGCCGGATTTGGTGATGGGGTGGCGGGCAAGGCCGGTGACGGTAAAGCCCACGGTCAGCTCTGCCCCGACGGTCGTGTGGCCGCCCACCACGTCCGCCCCGGTGGCGGCAAAGACCTCGGCGGCGGCGTCCAGAATCTCGGTCAGTGTCCGCGCCTGAAGTGTCGGGGACATCCGGGGCAGCGTGATCTGCGACAGCGCGACCTGCGGGGCGGCCCCCATGGCCCAGATATCGCCCAAGGCGTGAATGGCGGCAATCCGGGCCATCAGCAGCGGGTCATGGGTGAAGGCGCGCAGGTGGTCGGTGGTGATGACCTGAACGCCGTCGCCATGGACCAGTTGGGCCGCATCGTCGCCCGCCCCCGCGATCACGTCGGCGCGGATCGGCCGGGGCAGGTGGCCCAGCGCCGTGGTCAGCGTCGC
>JANMCI010000074.1:0-9654 GCA_031361245.1 Rhodobacterales bacterium | reverse complement strand
CGGTCGTCGCGGAGGTCGGGCTGAAAGGGCGGGGTGGTCCATTTGTCATAGGGGTCAGGGGGTTGCACGTCGTAATGGCCATAGACGAGGATGGTCGGTGCGCCAGGCGTGTTGCACCATTCGGCAAGAACGGCGGGGTGGCCGCCGGTCGCAATCTGCTCGACATGGGGAAAGCCGGCCTCGGTCAGGCGGGCGGCGACAAAGGCGGCGGCGTCGCGGATGCCGGTGGCAAAGGCGGGGTCGGTGCTGACGCTGGGGATGGCGCAAAAGGCGCTCAGGGTGGCGAGGGAGGCGGATTCATGCGCGGTCAGCCAGGATTCGACGGTCATTTGCCGCCGTCCACGCCAAGGACCTCGCCGGTGATCCAACCGGCCTGGGCCGAGGCAAAGAACATCACCGCATGGGCGATGTCGTCGGGCGAACCAAGGCGGCGCAGTGCGATGCCGTCGATCAGGGCCTGTTGGCGGGCCTCGCCCATCGCGTCCCACTGCCGTTCGGTCGAGGGGTTGGAGCGGATGAAACCCGGCGCCACGCAGTTGACGGTGATGCCCCAGGGGCCAAGCTCATGGGCCAGTTGGCGGGTCAGGCCGATCTGACCGGCCTTGGCGCCGGCATAGGCCTGGATGCCGGTCAGGCTGATGGTGCGGCCGGCCCCGCTGGAGATGTTGACGATGCGGCCAGAATTCTGGCGCTTCATCGCGGGGGTGACAGCCTGCGCCATGAAGAAGGTGCCAGACAGGTTGACGTCAAAGATGACCTGCCAGTCGCCGGCGGTGATCTCTTCGATGGGCCGCCCGGCCTGACCCTGAACGCCGCCAGCATTGTTGACCAGCACGTCGATGCGCCCTGTGGCGGCGAGGATGGTCGCTACGGCGGTTTGCACAGCCTCGCGGTCACCGACATCGACGACCAAGGTTTCGCAGCCGGTCAGGCGGGCGGTTTCGGCCAGCCCCTCGGCGTTCACGTCAAGGCCGTAGACCTGTGCGCCGCGCGTTATGAAGGATTGCGCCATCGCCCGGCCAAAGCCGTGGCCGGCCCCCGTGACGATCACTGTTTGTCCTTCGAAACCGATGTTCATTCAGGCACCTCCATCCACCTGGGCCAAAAGGCTCAGGTTTTCCATCACCAAAGCGCGCCGACCGGCCTCGATATCCTGGATCATGTCGATCAGCCGGACTGTCAGCGCCACCGACACGCCCGCCACCTGACCTGCGGTCACGATCGGGCCGAGCTGGGCCAGAACCTCGGTCTGGCGTTTGCGGATCGCAAGGTCGCGCCAGATGCCGGAATGGGACTTGGCGGATTTGCGGTTATGCGCCACCATGTCGGCAAAGGATTTGTCGATCAGCGCCTGCGGCGCATCAGGGGCAAAGGCGGCGGGGGCAAAGCCGTCAAACCCCTCAGTCTGCACATTCTGCGCGGCGGCGACACGGCCGACCTCTTGGCCCAGACGGGTCAGGACCCGGCGGGCGGCAGTATTTTCCAGCACATCGGCGATGCTGTCATTGGTCAGCGCGGTGCCAAACAACAGCGCGCCATAGATCATCTTGCCCCACAGATAGCCCCATATATTGTCGGTCTGTCTGGCCTTGGGGTCGAAATTGCGCATCAGACCCAGCAGCGATCGGATGCGCGGGGTGTCAGCCCCGTCCAGCTCGCCGATCACCGCAGCGCCGTGGCCCGAATAGTGCACCACACCCGGTTCCAGATAATCCGCGCCAAAGTTCACAAAGCAGCCGATCACGCGGGAAGCCCCCAGGATGCGCGACAGGGCTATTTCGTTCAAGCCGTTCTGCGCCGACACTACAACGCCGTGTGGCGAAAGATGCGGGGCAAGGGCATTGGCCGCGCCCTCGGTGTGCAACGCCTTGACACACAAAAAGATCAGGTCGTGCTGGCCGGTCACGTCGCCGGGCAAAAAGGCGGTGGCGTGCACCACCTCTTGAAAGATCGGGCCGTCGATGCGCAGGCCTGTGGTATTGATCGCGGCGACATGGGCGGGCACGTTGTCGACAAAGGCAACGTCATGCCCAGCGCGGATGAAGGCCGCGCCAAGGGTGCCGCCGATGGCACCGGCACCCCAGATCAGAACCTTATGTTTCAAGACCAAGGCCCCTGCATCACGGCGCGGGTTTCGGCCACGGCGATATCCCAGATCACATGCATCTCGGCGTCGGGGCGTTCGTAATAGCCGCCGAAATTGCCGTCACCCAGATAATTGCGGAGCGCTGCCGGGTTCATGGCACTCATCCGGTGGCTGTCAATCATCGGCTTTTGCTGGCTGGGCAGAACCGCCCCCGGCAGGCGCGTCCAGGGAAAGTTTTCCATCCAGCTGGCATGCGAAGCGACTTCGTCAATCTCCTTGACCTTGCCCATGGTCAAAGGCGCGCTCCACCAATTGTGAAACTTGACGGCACATTCGGGGTGGTCAGCGACCCATTCCACGGCAAAGCTGCCGGCGGGGCCGTTGCCGCCATGGCCGTTAACCAGCACGAAACGGCGAAAGCCCTGAAGGCGCAGGCTGTCGAGGATATCCTTGACGATGGCGATATAGGTCGACACGCGCATGCTGACCGACCCCGGATAGGCCAGAAAATACGGCGTCACCCCATAGGCCAGCACCGGAAACACCGGCACGCCAAGCGGTTCGGCGGCATCGAGCGCCACCTTTTCCGCCAGAATCGAGTCGACCGACAGCGACAGGCCGGCATGTTGTTCGGTGCTGCCCAGCGGGATCACGGCCAGATCATTGGTCTTGAGGTAGGCATCAACTTGCCCCCAGCTCATTTCAGAAATCTTCACGAGGCTTCCTTTCTTCCGCTCTGGGCGGGCAAGACGGGGGCGGGCAAGGTGGGGGCGGCCAAGGTGGGGGCGGGCGAAACAGCGGGCACGACCAGACGTTCGATGTCGCCGGGGTCGGGGATGTGGCGGTATTCGATGCAACCGGCACCGGGGCGGGCGACGGTCATGGCAGCATCGGCCCCGGTCGAGATCACGATGACATCGCGGTCGGCCAGTTTACGTTCCAGCCCCGGATCGTCGAGCGTCAGGGCCACGACATCGTGCACATGGGCCGCAAAGCGCCGCGCGCCCAGGGTCAGAACGGGCAAGAACCCCTCGAACCGCGAGACAACGGCGATGCGGGCCATGGGGTCGATGGCGGCGAGCGCCATGCGGGTATCCTCGGAGGGGATAAAGCGGATCGAGACGATGTGAGATTGCGGCAGCAGGCGCGACAGGTCGTCGCCCAGCGTGGCAAAGGTCAGCACCAGATCGGCGGAGGCGACGTCGGCCCGGCGGATGGGGTTGTCGGTCAGACTGTCCAGCGTCGCGGCGTGGATCACGGCGGCGTCGCCGATCTGGGCCGCGATACCCGCCGCGTAACGCTCGGTCGCCTCGGCGAACAGGCCGACCAGCACGACACGTTTGCGCTGCGACCGCTTTTCACGGTTGGCGATGCGGACGGTCATCAGTGTGGCCAGATCCTCGGCCCGCAGACCGGCGGCAAAGGCGGCGTCGATCAGGGCATCGGCCTCGGCCTCGAGTTCGCGCACGGCCTGGCGGGCGACCATCTGGGCAAGGGGGCCATTGGCCACAAAGGTGCCGGACCCCGCGCGGGCCTCGATCACCCCGGCGGCTTTGAGATCGGCATAAACCTTGCTGACGGTCATGGGGGCGACGCCCGCCGCCTCGGCCAGATCGCGGACCGAGGGAAGCGCACCACCCACCGGCAAAAGCCCCGTGAAAACAGCCTGTTCAATGGCATCGCGGACCTGCCGGTGAACGGGCACGGGTTTCTTTCGGTCGATGGTAATCTGCACTATCTCACCTGAGCCGATCTAAAACTGTATAACGGTTGGTGTCGTATAGGGCAAAACTGCACGATTTTCGGGCGGTTTTCAAGAGAATTTGTGGCAAACTGTTCTGTTGACTCGCAAGCAAGACCGTGGAACGCTACAGTCAATTATAACAGCAAACCAAACGGGAGAACCACCAAATGAAGCTATTCTCGCTGACCGCGCTGGCGGCGGCATTCCTCATTGGCACCAGCCCGATGGCCATTTCGGCCGATCGGGGCGGTGTGATGACCTATGGCCGCTATGCTGACAGTCTGTTCCTGGACCCGGTTCTGAACGACGCGAACGTCGATATCTGGGTGCTGACGAACATCTATGACACGCTTTTGATGCCGACCGATGATGGGCAGGGCGTGCAACCGGGCCTCGCGACCGAATGGAAAGTGGCCGATGACGGGATGTCGGTGACGTTGAAGCTGCGCGAGGGTATCAAGTTTTCGGACGGCTCGCCGATCCTGCCATCGGATGTGGCATGGTCGCTGAAGCGGGCTGCGACGCCGGAGAATGGCATCTGGGGGTTCCTCGTCAGTGCGATCACCGACATCACGGCGACGGATGACGGCACGATCACGATAACGCTCAACCGGGCTGATCCCAGCATCATTCCGGCGCTGAGCGTGTTCAACACGGCGATCCTGCCGCAAAAGCTGTTCGAAGCCGCGGCAGGCACGACGGACGCCGAAAAGGCCAAGTCGTTTTCGGAAAAGCCGGTCGGGTCGGGGCCGTTCATGCTGGAAAGCTGGGAACGCGGATCGGTGATGAAACTGGTCAAGAACCCCTATTACTGGGACAAGGGCGATGACGGCCAGCCCCTGCCCTATCTGGACGGCGTGACCTTTGAGGTCATTCCCGACGATGCCACCCGTATCCTGCGCCTGCAATCGGGCGAGTTGGACGGGGCCGAGTTCATCCCCTATGCCCGCGTTGCCGAGTTGAAGGCGACCGAGGGGATCGACATGATGCTCTACCCCTCGACCAAGATCGAGTACATCACGCTGAACACCCGCCCGCAGATCGAAGGCGTCGATAATCCGTTGTCGAACCCCAAGGTGCGGCAGGCGTTGAACTATGCCACCAACAAGGAGGCGATCATCCAGATCGTGACCATGGGGGTGGGGACGCCCATGAAATCCTTCATGTCCTCGGCGACGCCGCTGAATTCGGGCACGGGGCCCTTGTATCCCTATGACCTGGAAAAGGCCAAGGCGCTGATGGCAGAGGCCGGGTTTGCGGATGGATTCTCGACCTCGATGCTGGTGCTGGCGGGCAGCCAGGACGAGACGAGCATCGCCACGGCGTTGCAGCAGATGTGGGCCGGGATAGGTGTGAAGCTGGAACTGAAGCAGGTCGACAACGCCTCGCGAACCGAACAATACCGGGCGGGCACGTTCACCATGCGGGCGGGTGCCTGGACGGATGATATTGCGGACCCCAGCGAGATCACCTCGTATTTCGCCTATTCGCCGACCATCGAATCGCAACATTCGGGCTGGAAAAGCGAAGAGGCGGACAAGCTGTTCGAGGCGTCGCAATCCGAGCGTGACCCGGCCAAGCGCGCCGCGCAATACGCAAAGATCCAGGAGATTCACAATGCCGACGGGCCGATGGTCTATCTGTACGAATCGCCCTATCCGGTCGCGCTGAGCACCAAGGCCAAGGGGTTCATCCAGATCCCGCTGGGCAACAACATCTTCCGCTCAGCCTATCTGGAAAAGTGAAAGCTGCGGACGGGGGCGAATAGCCCCCGTCTTGGTGGGGGCGATCAGCCCCTGCCTTGATCTGGGCAGGTTGTGACGGGGGCAATCAGCCCCGTTGCGGTTTGCCCCCCAACCGTCTCTTTTGACCCGAGGATGTGTCGCACGTGTCGATGACCCTTTATGTTGCACGCCGCGTGCTGCAACTGATCCCCACGCTGATATTCATCCTGATCGTCGTTTTCGTCCTGGTGCGCCTGTTGCCCGGCGACCCGGTCAGCGCCATTCTGGGCGACCGCGCGCTGGACGCCGATGTCGAGCGCATCAACCGCGAACTGGGCCTCGACCGGTCGCTGATCGTGCAGTTTGGCGCCTTTGTTCTGGCGATGGCCAAGGGCGATATGGGCAATTCCATCACGTTGAAAGTGTCGGTCGTGCAACTGATCGCACAGCGCCTGCCTGTGACCATTTTGTTGACCGTCATGGCGGCGTTGATTTCGCTGATCCTGGCGGTGCCGCTGGCCTTTGTCGCCGCCTTGCGCCGCGACGGGCCAAGTGACGCGGTGATCCGCGGGGCCTTTCAGGTCGGGTTGTCGATGCCTGTATTCTACCTTGGCCTGATCTTGCTGACCATCTTTGGCGCTGAACTGGGCTGGTTCCCGGTCGGCGGCTATGGCGAGGGGTTCTGGGACCATGTCTATCACCTGTTCCTGCCCGCGCTGACGCTGGCGCTGAGCCTTGCGGCCATTCTGATGCGCAACCTGCGGTCGGCCATCATCGGTGTGGTTGATGCCGAATATGTTCAATTCGCCCGCGCCAAGGGCCTTGCCCCCCGTCTGGTGATGCTGCGCCATGTGCTGCGCAATGCGCTGATCTCGACCGTGGCGCTGTTCGGGTTGTCGATTGGCACGCTGCTCGGGGGGGCGGTGATCACCGAGACGGTCTTTGCCATCCCGGGGGCCGGGCGGTTGATGATCGACAGCATTTATGGCCGCGATTACCCGGTGGTGCAGGGCATGACGATTGGCCTTGCGGTTCTGGTGTCGCTGACCTTTCTGGTCACGGATCTGTTTCAGGCCTGGCTTGACCCAAGGGTGGCCCGTTGAGCGCCGCTGTGACGCGCAAGACCGGATTGCCCCGGCCATTGTGGCTGGGCGGGGGCATTCTGGCGGTGAGCATGGCCCTGGCCGTGTTGCCGAATGTCTTTGCCCCCTATGATCCGGTGGCGTTCGACTATGTGGCGCTGCTGGCACCGCCCAGTTTGGCGCATCCCTTTGGCACCGACAATTTTGGCCGCGATGTGCTGAGCCGGGTTATCCATGCCTATACTATCGACATGCAGATCGCCTTTTTCGGCACGGTGTTTTCCTTTGTGGTCGGCACCTTTGTGGGTGCGCTCGTCGGTTATGCGGGTGGTCTGGCCGAGACGATCTTTGGCCGGATTGTCGATGCGGTGATCACCTTTCCCTTTCTGGTGCTGGTGATTGCCATCGTGTCGGTGTTGGGGCCGGGCCTGATCAACATGTATATTGCCGTGGGCGTGGTCGGCTGGGTGTTTTACGCCCGGATCATTGCCGCCGAGGTGGTGGTGCAGAAGCGGCTGGATTATGCCGATGCGGGCCGGGCGATGGGTTATAGCCCGCTGCGGGTGATCTTTCGCCATCTGCTGCCCAATTCCATCACGCCCGCCATCGTTTATCTGATGACGGATATGGCGCTGGCGATCCTGCTGGGGTCGAGTCTGGGCTATCTGGGTCTGGGCGCGCAACCGCCGACGCCCGAATGGGGGGTGCAGATTGCCGAGGGCAAGAATTTCATGACGACGGCGTGGTGGATATCGGTGTTTCCGGGCGTGGCCATCGTGGTGACGGGTCTGGGGTTCAGTCTGCTGGGTGACGGGTTGGCCGAACTGTTGAGGACGCGCAAATGAGTGCCGCCTTGGAGGTTCGCAATCTGACGACGACCTTTTCCACCGGGGCGGGGCCGATCACGCCGGTCGATGACGTGTCGTTTGCCGTCATGCCGGGCGAGGTGATGGGGCTGGTGGGCGAATCCGGCTCGGGCAAAAGTGTGACGTTGCGGTCGATTTTGGGATTGTTGCCGTTGAACGGCGCGTCGCAGGGTCAGGTGATGTGGCGGGGCCGCAACCTGTTGACCCTGCCCGCGCGGGATTTGCGCGCCGTGCGGGGCGGGCAGATTTCGATGATCTTTCAAGAGCCGATGACGGCGCTGAACCCGGTTTTGCCGGTCAATCTGCAAATAGACGAGAATTTGCGGGCGCATACCGGTTTGAACGCCCTAGGCCGCAAGGCGCGGGCGCGCGAGTTGATGGATCTGGTCGGTATCCCCGATGCCGCACGTCGGCTGGGCGAATATCCGCATCAGTTTTCGGGTGGGATGCGGCAGCGGGTGATGATCGCGATTGCGTTGGCCAGCAACCCGCAACTGCTGTTGGCCGACGAGCCGACAACGGCGCTGGATGTGACGATACAGGATCAGATCTTGAAGCTGATCCTGGACCTGCGCGATGCGCTGAAGATGAGCGTCGTGTTGGTGACGCATGATCTGGGCGTTGTCGCCACGACCTGCGACCGGATGGCAGTAATGTATGCCGGGCGGATCGTGGAAACCGGGCCGGTGACCGAGGTCTTTGCCAGCCCTCAACACGCCTATACGCGGGGGCTCTTGGGGTCGGTGCCGCGGGCGGGGACGGAACGCAGCCCGCTGACCTCGATCGAGGGGACGCCGCCCGGCCTGAATGCGCTGCCGGTCGGCTGTGCCTTTCACCCAAGATGCAGTTTTGCGACCGAGATTTGCCGGGTCAAGCCGCCGGTGTTGCAGGCGTCGGGTAATGGTCGCGCCGTGGCATGTTTTCACAGCGACCGGGTCGTCGCAGCAGGATCGGGGTTGCAGGCATGATCATAGGCAGCAAACCGAGGACCGACGTGCTGCTGAGCGCCGAGAATGTCAGCAAGGTATTCCCCTTTCCGCGCAGTTTGGCACGCATCCTTGCAGGCCAACCGCCGCTGGCGGTGAATGCGCTGAACGGGGTCAGCCTCGCGGTTCACCGGGGCGAGACCCTGGGGATCGTGGGCGAAAGCGGCTGTGGTAAATCGACCCTCGCGCGCTGTCTGGTGCGGTTGCATGAGGTCAGCGCCGGGCGGGTGGTGTTTGACGGGAACGATGTGGCCAGCCTGAGCGGTGCTGCGCGGCGCGCGTTCAACCGGCGCGTGCAGATGATCTTTCAAGACCCCTATGGGTCACTGAACCCGCGCATGACGGTGCGGCAGATCTTGACTGAGGCGTTGACAGTGCATGACATGCGGCCGGCAGCCTCGCGTGGGGCGCGGATATCCGAGTTGTTAACGCTGGTGCGGTTGTCGCCGGATGCGGCGGATCGGTATCCGCATGAATTCTCGGGCGGGCAGCGGCAGCGCATTGGCATCGCGCGGGCGCTGGCGGTGGAACCCGAGGTGCTGGTGGCGGATGAGTTGGTGTCGGCGCTGGATGTGTCGGTGCAGGCGCAGGTGGTGAACCTGCTGCTGGAATTGCAAGACAGGCTGCGGCTGACGGTGGTGTTCGTGGCGCATGATTTGCGGTTGGTGCGGCACATCTCGCACCGGGTCGCCGTGATGTATCTGGGCAAGGTGGTCGAGATTGCCCCGACCGAGGCGCTGTTCGCAGCACCCCGCCACCCTTATACCGCCGCGTTGCTGCAAGCGGCACCCGAGATTGACCCTGCGCGGCGCACCCGCGTGGTGGCTGCCAAGGGCGAATTGCCCAGCCCGATCAACCCCCCCACCGGCTGTCTGTTCAGCACGCGCTGCCCCTTGGCCTTTGACCGCTGCCGCAGCGAACGCCCAACCCTCACCTCCCGCGGCCCCGATCAGATGGCGGCCTGTCACCTGACCGAATTCGGCCTGCCCGTTTCTGAAAGTGCCCCATGACCTATGCAAATTTCCGGCTGGCCATGGCCGGGGTGAACGACCTTTTGTGCACCGTCAACCTGATGTCATGGGATGCGCGCACCGTCATGCCGCAGGGCGGCGTCGCCTCGCGCGGGCAGCAGATGGCGACCGTGACGGGGCTGGCGCGCGACATCG
>JANMCI010000057.1:0-2076 GCA_031361245.1 Rhodobacterales bacterium | reverse complement strand
CATGAGGGCCTCTTTTTCTCAGGCGAAATGGCAGCCCACAGTACCGAGCGGGCCGAAGTCGGCAAGGATGGTGTCGCCGGGGCGGCATTCGACCGGGCGGATGAAGGAGCCGGACAGCACGATCTGGCCCGCCGCGATGTGTTGACCATAGCGCGCAAGGCGGTTGGCGAGCCAGACGATGCCAAGCGCGGGCTGGTTCAGGACGCCCGCGCCAAGGCCGGTTTCCTCGACCTCGCCGTTGCGCGTCACGATGGCCCCGGCCCAGCGGGGGTCAAAGCTGCCGGGGGTCATGGCGCGGTCGCCGGTGACGATGCCCGCATTGGCAGCGTTGTCGGAAATGGTGTCCACGATGGTGCGCGCCTTGCCGGTGGCGGGGTCGCTGCGCAGGATGCGGGTATCAAGGATTTCAAGGGCCGGCAGAATGTGGTCGGTGGCGGCCAGCACCTGTTCCACCGTGGCCTGCGGACCGTGCAGCGGGGCCTTCATCACGAAGGCCAGTTCCGCCTCGATCCTTGGCTGGATGAAGTGGTTGGCGGGTATGGTGGCGTGGTTGGCAAAGGCCATGTCATCCATCAACACCCCGCTGTCCGGGGTCGAGATGCCAAGGGCCTGCTGCATCGCTTTGGAGGTCAGACCAATCTTCCAACCGATCGTGCGACGGCCAGCAGCGTGGCGCAGGGCGACAAAGGCGGCCTGCACACGGTAGGCGTCGTCCATGTCCATCCCGGGATGTTGCAGCGACAGAAGGCCGATTTGCCTGCGCGTACGCTCGGCGTTGAACAAAGCATCGGCGGCGGCGGTGATGGCGGCGTCGGTGATCATGGTGTTTCGTCCGCAACCGGGTTGGTCAGGGTGCCAAGGCCGGTGGCGCTGACCTCGACGACATCGCCGGGCTTCAGCCAGACCGGCGGGTCAAGCCGCGCCCCTGCCCCGGTGGGGGTGCCGCTCAGGATCATGTCGCCGGGGACGAGGGTGGTGAAGGTCGAGATATAGGCCACGATCTTGCGGAAACCGAAGATCATCCGCGAGGTGCGGTCGTGCTGGCGAACCGCGCCATTGACGCGGGTTTCCAGTTCGATGTCGTCCAGTTGGGCCGGGTCGATGAAGGGCACGGCATGGGGCCGATGGCGCCCGAACGGTCCCAGTTCTTGCCTTGGGTCACGTTGAACTTGGCGTGGCGCACCCAGTCGCGGATGGTGCCTTCGTTGGCGAGCGACAGGGCGGCGATGTGGTCGTAGGCCGCAGCCTCGGGGATACGGCGACCTGCCTTGCCGATGATGATCACAACCTCGCCCTCGTAATCCAGTTGCGCGCTTTCAGGCGGGCGGATCAAGGGCTGGCCTGCGGCGGTAAAGCTGCGGGCAAAGCGGGGGAACAGCGACATGAAGGGCGGTGCCTCGGTCCCGTCCTTGTATTCGGCATTGCGGTCCGGAAAGTTGACGCCGACACACAGGATCTTTTCGGGGTCGGGGATTGGGAGGGTCAGGGTGATGTCCGACAGGTCCAGATCGGGGGCGCGGCTGGCAAACCCGGTCAGACCCGGCAAAGCGCCCGCTGCAATGGCCGCGCGCAGGCTGGCATGGGGCGAATGGCGGCCAAGGTCGATCACCCCGGCGTCAGTCTGGATGCCAAAGGAGGCGCGGGATTGATGGGTGAAGCTGATCAGGTTCATGGCGCCACGATGGGTTGGGCTTTGAGCGTCGGCTCTCTCGTCGGAACGCCGGCAAAGGGGCTGCCGTTTTCAAACCAGCTTTTCGGCGCCGGTGCGCCCCACAGGGTTTGGCGCTGCGGGTCCTTGAGGTCCCATTTGATCGGCTCATGGTCGGGGTCGACGGTCTGGTAATCGGAACAGTAAATCTCGGTCCGGTGGCCGTCAGGGTCGAGGATATAAAGGAAAAAGGCGTTCGAGATGCCGTGCCGACCCGGGCCGCGTTCGATATTGGCGACATAGCCGGTGGTCGCCATCAGATCCAGCAGGTCGATGATGTTAAGGGGTGTCGGCACCCAGAACGCCACGTGATGCAGGCGCGGGCCGCGGCCATTGGTAAAGGCCATGTCATGCACCCCGCCCTTGCG
>JANMCI010000045.1:0-10838 GCA_031361245.1 Rhodobacterales bacterium | reverse complement strand
ATGGCCAATTCGTCGTTGTCTTTGTTCGATCGCGGGTTGCGGGTGTTGGTCGAGGGGGTCTCAAGCGCCTCACGCGGGCCCGCGACCTTTGGCGGCGCGCCGCGCTACATGAGCCATGGGGCGGGGGCGCGGCTTTATGATGTGGACGGGCGGGAATATATCGACTGGATGATGGCCTTTGGCGCCTTGCCGCTGGGGCACGGGCATCCGAAACTCGTCGAGGTCATTGCGCGCGAGGCGGCGCGGGGCACTCATTTCGCCACTGCGCTGGAGGTCGAGGTCGAACTGGCAGAGATGCTGGTGGCGATGCTGCCGCATGTCGAGAAGGTGCGCTTTGCCAACACCGGGACCGAGGCCTGCATGGCGGCCTTCCGCTTGGCGCGCGGCCATACCGGACGGCGCAAGATCATCAAGTTCGAGGGGCATTATCACGGCTGGTGGGATGCGGTTCTGCTCAACACCAACCCGATGCCCGTGGCCGCCCTTGGTCATCCCAACGATCCGATCCGGATCTGCGACAGCTCCGGCATCCCGCCGGAAGCCCAGGCCGATACCATCGTGGTACGTTGGAATGACGTGGCGGCGCTGGAGCGGGCCATGGCGCTGCACGGGCGCGAGGCGGCCTGTGTGGTAACCGAAGGGGTGATGTCCAACATGGGGGTGATCCCGCCCGGGCCCGGCTATCTGGAGCGGATGCAGCAGCTGTGCCAGGAGTATGGCGCGCTCTTTTACCTTGACGAAACCGTCACCGGGTTTCGCATAGCCCCGGGTGGTTGTGCCGAGCTTTACGGGCTGACGCCTGACCTTGTGACCTATGGCAAGGCGCTGGGTGCCGGACTGCCAATGGCGATGATCGGGGGGCGGGCCGAGGTGATGGCGGGGCTGGAATGGGGCCGCGTCCTGCACTTTGGCACCCATAACGCCGGGCGTCTGGCGCTGCATGTCGCCAAGACCATGCTGGAGGTTATGACGGCGGATCAGAACGAGGGATTCCGCCGCATCGGCGATCTGGGGCGCCAGATGGCGGAAGGTGTGCGGCAGGTCGCGCGGGTATCAAACCGCCACAAGATCGTGGTTCAGGGGGTGAATTCGATGTTTCAGATCTTTTTCACCGATCTGGATGAAGTGCGCGACTACCGCGACTTTTGCGGCCATGTCGACCGCGCCAAGTTCCGCGACTTTGCACTGCGCCTGATGGACAAGGGCATCTACATGAACCCCTCGGCCACCCTCCATTCGCTGTCGTCGCTGGTCCATACCGAAGCGGATATCGCGGCCACCACGCAGGCCATGGCCGAGGTGCTGGAGGAGATGCCGTGAGGGTCGGGGTCCTTGGGGTCGGCTCGCTGGCCGAATACCTGATCCGTGGCGCGCAAGGAGTGGAGTTCGTGCTGTCCCCCCGCTCTGCCAGCCGTGTGGCGCGCCTTGGCTGCGATGTGGTTGGCAGCAATCAGGAATTGCTGAATGAATGTGATGAGGTGCTGGTGTGCCTGCCCGCAGCCACTGGATTGGAGGTGCTGCGGGGCCTGAACTTCCGCGTCGGGCAATCGGTATGCTCGGCCATGGCGGGGGTGTCGCTGGAGGCATTGCGGGAGGCGGTGGCCCCGGCGTCAGGCTTTTGCGCGATGATGCCGGGCTATGCCAATGCCTATGGGATCGGGCCGTCACTGCTTTACCCCCCGGACCGGTTCTGGGCGGGATTTCTGGGTCGTGTCGGGCCGGTCCATGAATTCGACGAGGCTGACGCCTTTGAGGTGGCCGCGGTCTTTGGGGCCATGTCGGGGGCCACGGTGTTCCTGATGCGGCATCTGGCGCAGTGGTATCAGGCGCAGGGACTGGAAGCCGGGCTGGCGCGCCGTCTGGTGGCCGAGACGTTCCGGGGCAACGCGGAAGTGCTGCTGCGGTCCGAGGAAGGGCTTGACGCGATTGCCAAGGGGGTCACCACACCGGGCGGTATTACCGAGCAACTTGTCAGCGTGCTGCGCGACCGGGGGGCCTGGGACGCCTGGGACGAGGCGATGGACGGGGTGCTGAAGCGCATGACGAAGCGCTAGCGGGGGGGTGGCTGGTGACGATGCGGCACAGGACGCCAACCGTTCCGATGGTGCAGATTGGGATCGGTCTGGCCATGGTGGCAGTGCCCGTGGGCGCGGTGGAGGTCTTTGCCGACCGGCTGGGGGACTTTGGTTTTCTGACGCTGTCCCTGGCGGAAGCGGTGGCCGGATTGGCCGGCTATGTCGCCTTTGTCCGATGGGTGGAGCGGCGGCGGATGGCAGAGCTTGGCGGGCGGCTGGGCTGGTTGGAAGGATTGGGCGGGCTGACGCTGGGTTTCGTGCTGTTCTGCGTGACCTTCGGGTCGATCTGGCTTGCGGGGGGTGTGGTTGTTGACGGGCGCTCACCGGCACCGGACCTGAGCTATGCGGCGGGAATTGCCGTCATGGCCGGAGTGGTCGAGGAACTGGCGATCCGCGGGGTGGTGTTTCGGCTGCTGGAGGGCTGGCTGGGGTCGTGGCGGGCGCTGGCGCTTTCGGCGATGCTGTTCGGCGGGCTGCACCTGATGAATCCCGCGGCCACAATCCTTGCCTCGGTCGCGATTGCGCTGGAGGCCGGGGTGATGCTGGCGGCGGCCTTCATGGCGACGCGGCGGCTGTTTCTGCCGATCGGCCTGCATATCGGGTGGAATTTCACGCAGGCCGGGGTGTTCGGTGTCGCCGTGTCGGGCAATGCCGTGGGCGGTTGGTTGCAGACGCGTCCCGTGGGGCCGGCGTGGCTGTCGGGGGGCGATTTCGGCGCGGAAGCCTCGGTTCTTGCGGTGATGTGGTGCGGTGCCTTGGGCGCAGTCCTGCTGGCCGTGGCGGTCAGACGAGGACGCGTGGTGTGAGTGTCCCACATGCGGACACGGATTCAAATCGTGTAAGAACAATAGCTTATATTTATCTGTGCACCAGATATTAACGAAAGCTCCGGACGGGGGCGATCCCTACAAACCGCTGTATCAGGGGTTCGTCGGATGGTGGCAGGCCGTCGTCCGTGTCTCGATGTCAGGACTGCAACTGTCATCAGGAGACATCACATGAGACACCTGCTTTACTCGCTGGCCGTGCTGGCCGCGTCGCCTTTGCTGGCGGAAACCTGTGCCGTGCCGGACGCCCCGGGCCGCACCATCAACCATGCCAACCTCTTCATCGAGGACAATGCCGGGGATGGCGACATCGGGGTCCACGGCTATTTCGATGACCACGGCTGGACCGAACTTTGCGTTTTTGATCCGGGTGGCGATCTGATCCTGCATGTGACGCCGCAGGGCCGGTTCGGCGATCTGGGCATTGCCGGGGTATTCTTTGAATCGCGCGAGCCCGAATACGCCGAGTGGAATTTTGCCGCCCTCAAGGCCGCCTGGCCCGAGGGCATGTATGCCCTGCGCGCAATGGGCCACGATGGCGAGATTCTGACGGGCGCGGCGCTGTTCACCCACAATCTGCCGACCATGCCGATGATCGTGACCCCTGCCACCGTGCCCGAGCCGGAGGATGGCCCGCCGGTCGTTCCGGTGGCGGATCTGCGGGTCGAATGGCAGCCGGTCACGCAAACCCAGGATGGCAAACCAGTGGTGATCCGGGCCTATCAGGTGTGGGTGAACAAGGAAAACCACACCGACGACAATGGCTTTTCCCGGCCCAATTTCGACGTGCATGTGGCGGGCGATGTGACGGCGTTCGTCGTGCCGGCGGCCTTTTTCGACGCCGGGTCGCTTTACGAGATCGAGGTGGTGGCGATCGAGGAAAGCGGCAATCAGACCATCGGTGGCGCGTCTTACTTCGCGACGGAATAGCGGTCTGCGACATTTGTAGGATGCCACGGGGACGGGTCCTGTGGCATCCTTTTTCGGGACGGAGGTCATCATGAAGCGACGGACCAAATTCATCGCCATGGCGGCGGCGCTGTTTGTGCTGCTGACCGGGCTGGAGCAGTGGCGGTCAGGCGAGCCGTTCGAGATCTGGCACCTGTTGGGGGATGTGCTGCAAATGGCGCTTTTGGCTGCGGCCGTGGCCATGACGGCCATGACCTCGGCCGAGACGCGGGACTTCAGGTTGGAGCGGCTGGAGTTGATCGAGGACCTTGCCGCGGCCCGGCGGGAAAGCGGCAAGTGGCGCGTGGCGGCGGCGACGCATGTGGACGGGTTGTCGCGGGCGATTGCCGGCCAGTTCGCGGCCTGGGCATTGACCGGGGCCGAGGCGGATGTCGCCGGGTTGATGCTGAAGGGTCTGTCGCACCGCGAGATCGCAAGTTTGCGCCAATGCTCCGAAGTGACCGTGCGCCAGCATGCAACCATGGTTTACCGGAAGTCGGGGCTGTCCAGCCGGGCGCAATTGACGGCGTTCTTTCTGGAGGACCTGTTGCCGGAAGGGGCCGCGCCCAGCGGCGAAACAGCGGCGCTTCGGGTGGTCTGAGCCGCTTGATCGGTGTCCGGTCGTCGGAGGGTTGCGTTCAGCCGCTGGCGCGCGCCCAGTCCTCGGCCCCCACCATGATGAGATCGAAAACCCGGTCCTTGATGTCGTAGTAGGCATCGAGATCATGCGCAACGTGGTGTGCGAGGCCGTCCTTGATCGCGGCATAGGCAGCGGCGGCGAGGGGGCCTGATGTCGAATGCTTATCTGGACACCCGTGTGGGCAAAGAGAAGCGATAGGTCATCCCCAAGCCGACCGAGACGCTTTCGAACGAGTTGTCGAAGTTCGGCCTGAGGTATTGGGCCAGCGATACCGTCTTCCCGACTTGTCCGTAGATGGAATAGGTGTCGCTCAAGTTATAATTGAAACCCAGGGATGCATTCAGCAATGCGCCAACGTCGTGTTCCGCGTTGATCCCGATATCGTTCATGCCATACATGACCTGGGCAAAGCCCTGAAGCTTGTCCGAAGCGAAAAGATCGCTTTGCCAGCCCAGGCCGACCAACCCCTCGACATATCCGGGGGTGTGGCCATCGTATTCGTTCGTGGCGGCGGCCACCTGAAACGGAAGATACCAGTGATCTCGGAAGCTGTAATCCAGCTGGACAGCCACCAGATTGAGGTCGCTGATTTTTTCGCCATTGGTGGCGACATTGAATGATTTACGGTCGAACACATTGATGCGGACCCCGCGCAACGCCAAATCACGTTTGGTGCGATCATTGTTCAGATCCAGCTTCTCGGGAGTCAGATGATAGCTGATTGCGGCCCCGAAGGACCAATTCCGTGATGTTCCCTTTGGGGCGCTCAAGTAGCCGGCAGACAAGGATGCCCCCACACCATTGTCCCACAGGTATTCTATTCTAGCCTTGGGATACACCACCAGACCGGGCCCGGTATTGATCGTATCCGTGACCCAGCCGCCGGAACCCACCCCAAGTTGGCCATACAGATTGACATTTGGCGACAGCGCTATCCTGCGGCCAATACCGCCTTGGGCCTGATTGTACCAGACAAGGCCCGAATATCCGAGCTCCAGCCCGAAGAACAAGAAGTCGCGGTCATTGAAGAATTGGGAAAACTGCGGTGACACCATGCCGATGCCGCCGCCATAGGCCCCGGTCGGATCAATCTGCGACAGGTTGCTGTATTCCAGAGTAACCATGCTTTCGTGCTTGCGATGGTTGGCATCTGTCAGGCTGAGCCTTTTCCCGGCGTCTGCATAGGACCCGACGGAAAAGGAAAGAGGTTTTTGCAGATATATGCCGATTGTTGAATCGTCGATCTTGGAATTGGCAATCTGAACCTTGGCATAGTTCACCCCAACATTCATGCTGCCAAAGTCATATCCGAAGCCCAGATACTTCCTGGAATAGGCGCCGGTTCCGGAAAGTTCTGAAATTTGCGAGATGCTTGCCCCGCCCGCACCCGCACCAAGAGCGAGACCCGCATCAACAAACCAATTTCCGAACACTTTCTTTTGGGCGTGCAAATTTACATCTGCAGCAAAGAACCCACCGTAATTGCCCTCGACCATCGGAGCGGCCATGCCGATTCCCCAATATAGCCAGTCGTTCAATTGGTGCAAATAGTGGATGCCAAGCAGGTCAAAATTGCCGCCGCCCTTGAGATCGATCTTCAGATAATCCAGCATCAGCATTCCGTTGGCGTCGATCAGCGCGCTGCGCTCCTTCGGCAATTCCGCCGGGTCTTGGGAAAGCGATGTTTCTTCGGCAAAACCGGTCTGGCTGCTGAAGAACAGGCACAAGACGGCCAAGTTAACCGTGGACATCGCAGTTTTCATTTTGGCCTGTTCTTCTTTCATTGGCCGATTTCTTTCATCATCGGACATTTCTGGAAAGGGCGGGTGCTTGGGCAGGAACGGTTCTGGTTCGGTTCTTGGTCAATATATACAGCAGCGGACCGGAGCCGCAAAGCGGGTTTTCCGGGCGTCGGCTTGCCGGACTTTGGCCGAGGACCATGGATTTGGACGGACAGGATGGCTGCGGGCCGCCTGCGCAATGGGTCCTGTATGGCGCCTTCAGTCGCCGGGCGGTTCGCGCCAGCCGGTGACACGCGCCCAATCTTCGGCTCCGGCCATGATCAGGTCAAAGACCGGGTCCTTGATGTCGTAATAGGCCTCGACATCCTCGGGGAAGTGGTGCGCGAGGGCGTCCTTGGTCGCGCCATAGGCGGCGGCGGCAAGGGGATGGGCGCGCAGGTAGTCGCGGCAGAGCAGCGGGTAGCGCTGGTTGAAGCGGCCCTGAGCGCGGATGTGGACATGGGCGGCAATCGGCGCGGTCGTGCCATACAGTTATTTGGTCAGATCCTCGGGCGGCTGGACCTGGCGGGGCGGGCATTGGTGGGTGGTGGGGCGGCGGCGGGTGAAGCCCGCGGCCAGGAGGGCGGCATGGTCGAGGTCGGTCAGGGCGGGCAGGGTGATCTGGATGTCGATGATGTCCTTGGCCTGCAAACCCGGCACGGCGGTCGAGCCGATGTGATGGATGAGGGCTTTGCGGGGCAGGGCGGGGCGCAGACGGTCCCTGATCTGGGCGAACCGGGCGGACCAGTTGGGGTTCGGGGGGTGGATCGTGATGGTCATGGCGCCTCCTGCACCAGTGATGCCGCCGGGGGGCAGCGGCGACAAGTCGCAACTGGGTGCTTTGTGGCGGAATCGAGGTTGGGGGCGGCGGCGCGGTCTGCTATCCCACCGGGAAACAAGGGGATGGGGTCTTATGGTGCATCTTTGGGTCCGGGCCGAGCAGCGCGCCCATGAAGAGCGGGTCGGGTTGACGCCGGAGGGGGCGGCGGCGCTGGTGAAGGCCGGGATACGGGTGACGGTCGAGGCGTCCTCGGTGCGGGCCATTCCGATTGACGGTTACCGGGCAGCGGGCTGTGAGATCGGGGTGGAGAATTCCTGGCCCGACGCCCCTGCGGACGCCATTGTCTTTGGGTTGAAGGAGTTGCCGGAGGACGGGACTGGGCTGCGCCATCGCCACATCATGTTCGGCCATGCCTTCAAGGGGCAACCGGCGGGGCAGGTCTTGCTCAAGCGGTTCAAGGCCGGGGGCGGGGCCCTCTATGATCTGGAATATCTGGTGGACGAGACCGGCCGGCGGGTGGCAGCCTTTGGCTATTGGGCGGGCTATGCCGGGGCAGCGGTGGCGTTGAAATGCTGGGCGGCGCAGCAAAGGGGCGGGCTTTGCGGGCCGGTGACGCGCTATGACAGCAAGGCGGCCCTGCTCGCTGACCTCGGCCATGAATATGCCGGGCTTGGGCGGCCAAGGGCGATCATCATCGGCGCGTTGGGCCGGGTGGGCACCGGAGCCACGGACTGTTTGCAGGCCATGGGCGTTTCCGTCACGCGCTGGGACATGGCCGAGACGGCTGGGGGCGGGCCGTTCCCCGAGGTGCTGGCGCATGAGATCTTCCTCAACTGCATTCTGGCGCGGCCGGGGTGTCCGGTGTTTGTGCCCGCCAGCGCCAAGACGGATCCGCGCGCGCTGACGGTCATTGGCGACATTGCCTGCGATCCGACGTCGGATTTCTCGCCCATCAAGGTCTATGATCGGGCGACGGACTGGGAGGCGCCGGCGCTGCGGGTCTGGGACGCGCCGCCGCTGGACGTGACGGCGATCGACAATCTGCCGTCGATGCTGCCGGTGGAGAGCAGTCAGGATTACGCGGGGCAGTTGCTGGCCTCGCTTTTAACCCTCGGAGCCTTGGATAAGGGTGTCTGGGGGCGGGCCAAAGCGGAATTTGACCGGCACGTGGCGGCGGTCTGAGGGGGAGCGACATGACGATACATTGGTGTGGGACGGGCCTGTCATCGGCGCCGGGATTGCGCAAGCTGATCGAGGACGGTCACGAGGTGGTGGTGTGGAACCGAACGGTGGCCAAGGCCAAGGACGCGGTGGGCGACATCGCCAAGGATATACGCGCCTATGATCTGGACACCCTCACGGCGGCACTGAGGCCCGGCGATGTGGCAATCTCGATGCTGACAGCGGATCATCATGTCGGCATCGCCAAGGCCTGCCTGTCAAAGGGGGCGCATTTCGTATCGTCCTCCTATATCGCGCCCGAAATGCGGGCGTTGGATGGGGAGTTCCGCCAGAAGGGGCTGGTGTCGGTCAATGAAGTGGGCTTGGACCCTGGCATCGACCATCTGATGGCGCATGATCTGGTGGCGCGGTACCGGGCGTCGAAGGGCTATCACGCTGAAAATGCGCTGTCGTTCCTGTCTTATTGCGGCGGGGTGCCCAAGATCCCGAACGCGTTCCGCTACAAGTTCAGCTGGGCCCCGGTCGGGGTGTTGAAGGCGTTGCGCTCGCCCTCGCGCAGTCTGAAGAACTGGAGCGAGTTGCGCGTGGCACGGCCTTGGGATGCTATCACGGCTTTTGTGGCCCCTCTGCCGGTGCCGGAGAGCTTCGAGGTCTATCCCAACCGGGACAGTTATCCGTTCATGCAGGACTACCGATTTGATCCGGGCTGGAAGGTGCGCGACTTTGTGCGGGGCACGATCCGGCTGAACGGCTGGGCCGAGGCCTGGACCCCGGTGTTCCGCGAGATCGAGACGCTGTCGGGACCGGAGGGGGATGCGCGGCTGGCCGAGATGGCGGCGGAGTTCGTGCGCGACAATTCCTATGCCCCCGGCGAGCCGGACCGGGTGGTGCTGTTCGTGAGCCTCAAGGCGGAGCGCGATGGCAAGGCGGTCTTTCACGAGACCTGGGCCATGGATGCCTGGGGCGACGCCCGGGGCACGGCGATGGCGCGGCTGGTGTCGCGGCCGGTGGCGATGGCGGTGGAATCGGTGCTGAAACGCGAAATGGCGGCGGGCGTTCATGCCGCGCCCCATGACCCCAAGCTGATCGACAGCTGGCTGGGTCAGGTGCGGGGTCTGGCGCAATACATGGAGCGGATCGACCATCTGGCTTGAGCGCAATCCGGGACTTTGTTGACATTGTGTAAGCCATGACTTACGGTAAGTCATGGCTTACAGTGAAATCCTTGATGCTTTGGGTGACCCGACCCGCCGCCGGATATTCGAGGCGCTGCGTGCGGGGCCGCTGTCTGTCACCGATCTGACCACGACACAGACCGTCAGCCGCCCGGCCGTTTCGCAGCATTTGAGAGTGTTGGAGGAGGCAGGACTTGTTGCGGCCACCGCGAAAGGCACCCGGCGGTTATACGGGATACAACGCGGGGCAGTGGAAGAACTCCGCGGCTATCTTGACACGTTCTGGGCGGATGTCATCGCAGCCTATAGTACAGAAGTACAACGCAGATTTGGCAATTAGGGAGCAGTCCATGATCGAGCCGCTGATCAAGACGTTTGAAGTGCCATGCAGCCAGAAGAACGCGTTCGAGGTCTTTGTCGACAAGATGGACACCTGGTGGCCGTTGGGAAAGTTCACCGTCTCGGCCATGGCGGGGTCGCCGGCCAAAGGCATCAGGGTCGATGCAAGGGAGGGTGGGCAGATCGTTGAAATCGGTGCCGATGGAACCGAGGTCTTGTGGGGCACCATTCTGACGCTGGACCGGTATTCCCGCATCACCATGGATTTCCATATCCCGAGGCCCGGCGATGTGGTGACCACGCGGCCGTTGCTGGAGCTGGATTTTCAGGCGCTGGGGCCCGCCCTGACCCGGGTTACCCTGCGGCAAAGCAACTTCGAGGCTTTGGGCGACATGGGCGCTCAGGTCCGGGGCGGCTATGATTTCGGCTTCAAGATGATTTTCGAAGGCAATTACGCGGCGGCCTGTGCCGTCTGATACCTGCCGGAAACGGGCTTGGGACGGTATCAGACGCAAGGACAACCGGCACGCATGAGCCACTGAATGATCACGGCGGCAATGACGTGATGACACCTGCGGTATCGGCAGTTATGCTGTCTGGCGGATGACCCGGAACCGGGCGGCACAACAGGGCAGACGGGCATGGCCGAGGAACAGCAGCAGCAGCGGTCAGGCGGGCTCAGGGACCGCTGGGCGATGTGGCGCGCGCTGAAGGCTTTGCCGGCTTATGGCTTTTCCAGCCAGCCCGAGCCGCGGACCATCGGCCTTTTCGCGCGGGGACGCCAGCTTCTGGCCGGCAACTTCGTCTCGGCAGGCATCGTTCTGGAACGCCCCGACACGGAGATCTGGGATGTGCCTTTTGCCGACCCGGCGATGCTCAGCGAGGTCCATGGCTTTGCCTGGCTGGACGATCTGGCCGCTGTGGGTGACAGTGCCGCGCGCAAGAGGGCGCAGTTGTGGACGCAAAGCTGGATCCGGCGATATGGCTTGGGCAAAGGTCCGGGATGGACGGCCGATCTGACGGGCCGCCGGCTGATCCGCTGGATCAACCACGCGCTGATGTTGCTGCAGGGCGCGGAAAAGGCCGCGGG